>CAZOLU010000012.1:0-1800 GCA_964580485.1 uncultured Saprospiraceae bacterium
TTTGAATGAACATTACCCAACCTTGAAAAGTCAGATTATTGCACTGGACTTTTTAAAGCTAGATATGAGCAAAGTGTTTGGAGGAAAACCCTTCGCCTTAATCGGAAATTTCCCCTACAATATTTCTTCTCAAATTCTGATGAAAGCAGTCGACAACTGTGCCTTAGTACCCGAAATGGTCGGAATGTTTCAAAGAGAAGTAGCAGAACGAGTGGTAGCAGGGCCTGGTTCCAAAACCTATGGTGTCATCTCTGTGTTAGTCCAAGCATTTTACGAAACTACCTACCTATTTACCGTCAAGCCAGGAAGCTTTAATCCACCCCCAAAGGTTTTTTCTGCGGTAATTGCTTTGAAAAGAAAAAAAGATTTCTTATCTTTAGGATGCAGTCCAAAATTATTCCGAACCGTAGTTAAGACTGCTTTCAATACTCGGCGCAAAATGCTTCGCAATTCTATGAAGTCTTTGCTGCCCAAAGAGTTTATGGCTGAAAATCCTTTTTTTCAGCAACGCCCCGAACAACTCTCTCTTCAAGATTTTATCTTCCTTACCAACCTTGTCAACGAAAATAGAATAGACCAAACTTAGTGGTACTAGGGCTTTCGCATTTTGTTAATAATTTGTTAAGTCATTTGTTGGAAGGCTCTCCAAAAGCTTGTATCTTAGCTCAAGATTAAAGGAAGAAGAATTGTATTCTTTTATTCAAAACTGGACGAGACACCTAACAATACGCCTGATATGTTTGAATCACCAAAGGTGCTTATCACCGATGGAGTACACCCCCTACTCCTCGATGGGCTAAGTGATGCGGGTTATCATTGTGATTATCAACCCAAAATAAATCGAGCTCAAGCACTTGAAATCATAGAACCCTATGTAGGGCTAGTGATCAATAGCAAAATCAGAGTAGACCGAACCTTCCTCGATTCCGCTAAGCATTTAGAGTTTATTGCAAGACTAGGGTCTGGACTCGAAATTATTGATTTAGGCTATGCTGCTCAGAAAGGAGTGCGTGTACATCGTTCTCCTGATGGCAATTGTGATGCTGTGGCTGAACATACTCTAGGAATGTTGCTCAACCTAGCTACCAAGTTGCGGCAGGGAGATCAACAAGTTCGTCAAAAAATATGGCAGCGTGAAGCCAACCGTGGTTGGGAGTTGATGGGCAAAACTATAGGAATTTTAGGCTTTGGGTTTACTGGAAAGGCTTTGGCAACACGGCTACAAGGCTTTGGAATGAAGGTCTTGGTCTATGATAAATATCTAAAAGGAGATTATACCAAAGACTACAACTGGGTGGAAGCCTGTAGCTTGGAGGATCTACTAAAGCAAGTCGATATTTTGAGCTTACATCTTCCTTTGACTTCAGAAACCAAAGCTTGGCTCAATCAAGCGTTTTTTGAAAAACTGAATCAACCTATTGTATTGCTCAACAGCTCGAGAGGAAGTATTGTAGAAACTAAAGCATTACTTTGGGCACTGGATCAAGGAATTGTACGTGCAGCAGGCTTAGATGTTTTTGAAAATGAAAAACCAGAAACATATACTAGTGCACAAGCAAAATTGTTTGAAGAACTCTTTCAAAGAGCAAATGTGATTTTGTCGCCTCATGTTGCTGGTTGGACCGTAGAATCAAAAAAACGATTAGCTCAGCTGTTGTTGGATCGGATTTTAACTAAAGCGGATTTTATTTAAACTAAAAGCTGCATGAAATAAAATCAATGTTCTGAAAACGAACAGCTTACATATAAAAAGCTAAAAATGCTTTACTAAAATATAAGATATATGCTAAAAATCTTTAT
>CAZOLU010000012.1:1810-22913 GCA_964580485.1 uncultured Saprospiraceae bacterium
AATCGCCTTGGATCTCTGAATCGAATTTCGAGATTATTTGACAAATAAAAAATCTTTGAAGGGTATGGGGGCAAAATAGCATTAGGATTTGGTAGAACGCTACTTAATTGCTAAAATTGTATGCCTCATCTTAACAATAAGGAAAGTTTTACTTAACAATCATAGATAAATATCTTACAATTTAATTGATCTCCTGATATAGTTTTCTGCAAAACAGAAGCTTTTACAGGATCTAATCATTTGGAATCAGTTTAAGGTGATAGACAAAAGTTTACACTTTTATTACTAAGCTAATTTACAATACTAAACAAATTTGAATTTTAATTTTAACACTTTAAAGTTACGTGGTTATGGTTCGTTACATGCTTTTACTCTTTCTCCTGCTGGCTGGTACTGCTGCTAGCTTTGCCCAGACTACAGGTGACCTGCAGGGTAGAGTGTTGGACGAAAACGGTGAACCGATGGCTTTTGCTAATGTGGCACTCTTCAAAGAAGAGGCTTTAGTAAGGGGAACATCTACCGATTTCGACGGCCTTTACAATTTCTCGAATATCGAGGCAGGCACTTATGACCTGGTAGTTTCCTTTGTGGGTTATCCCAAATTAAAAACAGAGGGGGTGATTGTCAAAATTGGTCAAACGGTCAATTTTGATATTGAGTACCAGGAAGAACAGCTCAACAATCCTGCACTGGATTCTGCTGGGCTAATGGAAGAAGTTATCGTTCAGGGGTATCGCATCCCCTTAATTGAAATCGATAACACAACAGGGGGCCAAACCCTCGGGTCAGAAGACATCGAAAAATTGGCAACTAGAAATATTGGTTCGATTACTGCTACTACGGCTGGGGTCAACCAATCGGATGAAGGCGAAGCTATCAACTCTAATGGTAGTCGTTCTTCTAGTAATGATGTTTATGTCGATGGGGTTCGGGTAATCGGTGGTGCTTCTATCCCCGAAACGGAAATCGACCAAGTACAGGTTATTACCTCGGGAGTTCCTGCAGAGTTTGGAGATGCTACTGGTGCAATTACCAACATCATCACCAAAGGACCTTCTTCCAAATTCTCACTAGGGGCTCAGATGGAAACCTCTTATCTCTTAGATCCTTTTGGGGCATCTATCATTGACCTAAGTTTTGGTGGACCTATCATTTCTAAGGTGTCGACCAATGCTGATGGTGATACCTTGATGGTTGATGGTAAGCCTAAAAGAAAACCTATTTTAGGTTATCGCTTTGCGGGACGTTATACCACTACCTTAGATTCCCGTCCTTCTGCTTTGCCATCTTACCGTTTGGCAGATGACAAATTGGCGGACATTTTAGCTAATCCACTTTTGCCTTCTGATGGTGGTGGATCGCAAGTAAATGCCGAAACTATTACTGCTGACGATATCGAAGAGGTGAATGTGCGTCCTAATGGACGTAATTCTGGTGTTTTACTTAATGGTAAATTAGACTACAAACCTAATCAGGATTTTTATTGTGTGTTGGGTGGACAGGGAGCCTTCAACTGGGGTTACTCTCCTACTACATTGAATCGCTTAATCAATTCTGATTTCAACCCTTACTTCCAAAGTAGCGTATATCGTGTCTATGGTCGTTTTCGTCATACGATTTCCAACACGGTATATAATGCTGGCTTAGATGCAGATAGCACTAGTATACCACCTGTATTCCAAAACTTTAGCTATGAAATTCAGGCAGACTATACCCAAACGGATGAAACTAGCTACGATCCTCGTTTTGAAGATCGCATTTGGGAGTATGGCTATGTAGGTGAAATTCGTCGTAGCTTGACTCCTGTAATTGGAGTGGTAGACACCAACTACCTTATCAATACCGTAGGGGATACCCTTGGTTCTGAAAATGTTTTTGGACATGCATCCAACTTCGTTACCTTTAATGGATACACTCCTGCTGGTCAAATTACCAGAGAGGATGGTTCTTTCTACGATGGAGGCTTGGCCAATTATAATAATGTAGTAGATTTTGATCAAATTACAGACATGGAGTTGATGGAAGTGATCAATGGTCGTTTTACTACAACTGCCAACTCTGTATATGGCTTGTTCAACAATGCATACTCTACTGGAAATGCCTTTGCAAAAGCAAACTCAACACAGGTTCGTGGTACGGTCAAAGCCAACTTTGACCTTGTAACCAACAAAGGAAAAATGCGTCACTCGATTCAAGTGGGGGGGGTATATGAGCAACGAATCTTTAGAAGTTACAACTTGAACCCATTTAATTTATGGACTTTAGCTGATCAATCAGCGAATGATCATATCTCAAATGCAGCAGATCCAAACAGCCCCGTGCTTGATGAGAATGGTGACCCTGTATTGTATTATGACCCTTTTTCACAACGTTATTATACTCAAAACAACTCTTTGGTACGTTCTGACGAGAATGGCGAGCAGGTCGAAATGACGGCTTTTGCTGAAAATGTGCGTAATCATCTTGGACAAAACCCTGAAGATTGGGTGAATGTACATGAGTTGCGTCCTGAAGAAATGGATATGGCTTGGTTTGAGCCTACTACTTTGATCTTAGGAGCTCAACAGTTAGTCAACTACTATGGTTATGATTACTTGGGGAATCCAACAGGAACAAATGTTTCCTTTAATGATTTCTTCAACGCTACAGATGAAAATGGACGTAAGACGCGTCCAGTTGCTCCATTCTCGCCTATTTATGTAGCTGGATACATTCAAGATAAATTCAAATACAAGGATATCATCTTCCGTTTAGGGGTACGCTTTGATAGCTATGATGCAAATACTCAGGTATTGAGAGATCCCTATTCTGTAACTGGTTATTACACTGCTTCTGAGTTTGAAAATGCAGCGTCTGGTTATGTTGCTGCACAGCAGCCTGGCTATAATCGTCCAGAGAATATTGGAGACGACTTCGCTGTTTATGTAAATGACAATAGCCAAGAGGCTTCTGTTGTTGGATACCGTAATGGAGAGCAGTGGTTTGATGAGAATGGTGTACCTGTAAATTCACCAACAGAGCTAGGAGCGATCATTCTCCCTGCACTACGTGGATTTAGTACTGCTGAAATCGACCCACAAGGGGAAAATTACGATCCAGATGCAGCATTCGAAGATTACACACCTACCTTAGTGGTAATGCCTCGTATCTCTTTCTCTTTCCCTATTGGAGAGTTTGCTAACTTCTACGCCAACTACGACATTTTGGCTATGCGTCCACCTTCTGCTACTTTGGCTACTCCTCTTACTTATTTCAACTTTAGAAATAATGCAGAGTTGATGGCTAACCCGAACTTGCGTTCACAGCGTACCATCAACTATGAGGTAGGTTATCAGCAGAAAGTAACCGACAACTCAAAAATTAAGTTCTCTTTGCTTTATCGTGAAGAGCGTGACTTGATTCAAGCGCGCCAGTACATCTTAGCTTATCCGATTAGCTATACTTCTTTTGGTAATGATGACTTCTCTACTGTCAAGTCTTTGAAAGTAGAATATGACTTACGCCGTACTAAAAACCTTCGTATCTTAGCCAACTACACTTTGCAGTTTGCAGAAGGTACTGGTTCTAGTCCAACTTCTTCTTTGGCGGTTGCTGCTGAAGAATTGCGTTACATCTTCCCACTTGATTTTGATCAGCGTCATACCTTCTTCTTGTTGATGGATTACCGCTACGGAGAGGGGAAAGAGTACGATGGTCCTAAAATTGGTAAGTTTGATGTATTAGAAAATACAGGAGCTAATATTTCTTTCAACTTTAGCTCTGGTACACCTTACACTAGAAGATTAGTACCTGGAGGTATCGGAACAGGTTTCAACAATGCACAAACTGATGGTAGTATCAATGGTGCTCGTCAGCCTTGGAATTTCCGTATTGATCTTCGCTTTGATCGTGATGTTACATTTGCTAAGAAGTCGGATAAACCTATTTATGCCAACTTCTACCTCCGTATACAAAACGTCATGAACACTCGCAACATCCTTAATGTTTATCCTGTAACGGGTAGTCCATTGGATGATGGGTTCTTGACTTTGCAAAATAGTCCTGGTTTGGGTCTTTTGGCGGTTCGTCCTGCGTCTTATCAGTTGTTGTATGATTTGCGTATGCGCAATCCTTTCAACATCTCGCGTCCACGTCGAATTTTCCTAGGGGCACGTTTTTATTTCTAATTATTCGCTATATTCGGAATATCAAGCTTTGGAGTTGTACTACAGAGCTTGATATTCCCTAATGTTATAAAATATTCTTAACAATGAGCAAATTGAACAACTTCTCTATCTTAGTGGTGTTTTTGCTATCTATCAGCTCGATCTGGGCTAGAGAGAACAGAAACTTCGTGGGGAGCAACAACTCCAACACTAATACAAACAATACGTTTCGTGCTGCTTGTATTGAGGCTCGTGCAGAGAGAGACTTGGACATCAACAATGTCCGGGCACGTCTTCGCTCTGGAGGTGACTTATGGTGGGATGGGCAAAACGCACGCTATATCGTGCCAAATGTAGATCCTGCTTCTGGTCAACCTGAAGTCTCTTCGCTTTTTGCTGGTGGTATCTGGCTAGGAGCTTTCGATGATGGTGGTAACCTCATTCTTGCTGCACAAACTTATCGCCAAACAGGTAACGATTACTGGACTGGGCCTCTTGATCTGAACACAGGTACAATCGAAAAAGCCGACTGTGAAAAATGGGACCGCTTCTTTGGGGTATTGGGTGCAGATATTGACGCCCTACGCTCCGATTATTTCGAGCCAGATCCTGTTACAGGCTTGCCTGATGAAACTATTGACAATGTTCCTGCCAACAGCCTAAGAGGATGGCCTGGTCGTGGAAATCCATACTTTGCTGAGATCTATGGCTTTGAATTGCCAGATCAGGAACTAGCTCCATTTATCGAACCTCCTGGAAAAGAGGATGGTATCTACGATCCTGCTGAGGGTGACCACCCCGTTATTGAGGTAGTGGGCTGTCCTAAAGATTATTTCAACCCTGTATATGCAGATCAGATGGAATGGTGGGTTTACAACGATAATGGTAATATTCATACGAATACACAAGGGCAACCTATGCAGATGGAAATTCACGGCTTAGCCTTTGGTTATCGTACAACAGATGCGGTCAACAACATGACCTTCTATCGTTACAAGCTATTGAATAGAAATAACCTTTCCTTAAATGACACCTACTTTACACTTTGGTCTGATCCTGACTTAGGTTGTTATTTGGATGATTATATCGGCGTAGATACACTTACCGGAATGGGATATGTGTACAATGCAGATAATGATGATGATGCCAACTGTTCTGGGGCACTTGGATATGGTTCTCAACAAATCCCTGCTTTGGGAGTTGACTACTTCCGTGGTCCTCTAGATTCTGCTGGTAACGAAATTGGTCTGTCATCTTTTGTTTACTTTGAAAACTCCAACGACCCTGTTCGTGGTAATCCTGGTTCTGCAATTCAGCACTATCGTTTGATGGATGGATTGTGGATTAACGGTGACCCTATCTCTCGTGGTGGTACTGGAGCGAATGGTCCAAACGAACCTAAATTCCCTTATGTATTCTACTCTTTCCCTAGCGAAACAGATCCTAATGCTTGGTCGATGTGTACAGAAGGAATTACTGGTGCAGACTACCGTTTCTTACACACCTCTGGTCCTTTCGTATTAGAGCCAGGTGCTGTAAATGAGTTGATCTCTGGAGTAGTTTGGGTTCCTGAAATTCCTGATTATCCTTGTCCTGCTTTGGTAGAATTGGTGGAAGCTGATGTATTGGCACAAAATCTATTTGATGATTGTTTCAAAATTACAGATGGTCCTGATGCGCCTTTCATTGATGTAGTAGAAATGGAAAATGAGCTGATTTTGAATCTAAGCTATGTGCCTGGTCAAAACAACTACCAATTGGGTTATGAAGAGTCTCCTGCTATTCTTGAAAATACCGCAGATACTACTTACAATTTCCAAGGATATAAAATCTACCAAGTAGTAAATGAGAACATTTCCGTAACCGATCTATCTGATCCTGAGAAAGCTCGTTTGATTGACCAAGTAGATATCAAAGATTCTATTAGTAAGATTGTCAACTGGACGACTTTCAGTGATCCTGATGTTCAAGCTTTTGTTCCTCAAATTATGGTGGATGGGCAAGACGAAGGACTAAGACACACCTTCCGTATTACTCAAGATCAGTTTGCTGGTGGAAATCCGAAATTAGTCAATCACAAGCCCTATTACTTCTGTGTGGTAGCTTATGCACATAATGAATTCCAAGCTTACGACCCTGTTACGAATACAGGACAGGCCTTACCTTACTTGCAAGGTCGTCGTAATTTCCGAATCTACACCGGTATTCCCCGTCCAAATGACCCTGAATACGGTGGTTTGGTACTAAATGCTAGCTATGGGGATCGCCCCGAAATTACGCGTATCGATGGTAAAGGAAATGGTGGTGGATTATTCCTAGAGTTCGCTGATCCTGCAGCAGAAGAGCAAAACGTACTCAGCAACAACCGTATTGGTCGCGTAACTTATGCTCAAGGTGGTGGACCTCTAGACATCAAGGTGGTAGACCCCCTTCGAGTACCCAACAGCCAGTTTGAGTTGTACATTTCTGATGAAAATTATACTTGGACGCAAGATCCTAACACCGGAATACTTACACCAAACCCTCCTGCTTCAGGAGCTACCGCAGCATTGAGTGATTCTTTGTTCTGGGTATTAAAAGATGTGAATAATAACAATTTGATGTGGACTTCGTATCAGCCATTGAGCTTGGATTATGAGCAGTATATTCCTGATCTAGGAATTTCACTCATTGTTCAAGATATTCCAACTCCAGGTACTCGGGGTACTAGTGGTTATATTGGATCTTCCGTAGAATATGATGGAGAGAATACTACTCCTTGGTTTGTAGGTGTTGCTGATGGAGGATTGCCGAATGATTATCTGAAAACTGGAAATGCGCAGGATGATGAAAATCTAGATCCTGAGCAAGAGTATTCTACGCTAGTAGGTGGATGGCATCCTGTGCGTTTAGCAGATTGTGTATTCCGTACCGATGAGTATTACTTCTCTACTTCGCAGATTGTATATTCTGGAAATGCAGTATCCTTCTGCCAAGCTTGGAGATCTGGTAATGATGATCAGATTTTGGCCAATATCAGAAATGTCAATGTAGTCTTGACTCCTAACAAAGATCAGTGGAGCCGTTGTATCGTAGTAGAAACAGCAAACCTCTACCATACTGATGCTTTAGGACTCGGTGTGCCTGGTGGATATGGTCAATTGGGCTGGAAACGAAATGAGCCTGGTCGGGATATAGATGGTAATCTAGATGCTGCTAATCCTGGACTTTCTTGGTTCCCTGGTTTTGCTTATGATGTAGAAACTGGAGAGCGTTTGAATGTTTTCTTTGGGGAGAACTCCTTTTTAGATGGTTCTTTCTTTGATGAAAATATCTTCCCTGGTTCTTCTACAGGTAATGATATGTTGTTTAACCCAACTAGTACACGACAGGCTACTCCTCCTAACGGATTCCCTGTATTTGGATTGGAAAACGTATTCTTGTCTAGTATTTATGGTGGGCAACATGCTATTTATGTTACAGGGAGTACTTATGACTCATGTCAGGCTGTAATTACCAGTTACCAGCCAGCCTTCTTCACACCTCCTTATACTGCTTTGAAGGATCAGATTGTTTGGGGAACTATGATGTATTTGGCTGAGGGTACTTCTATGAACAATAACGACGGACAGGCTACTATTGGAGGTCATGTACCACCTTCTAAAGTGACCTTCAAGTTGCGTGTAGCTACACCTTACGAGGTTTATGCTGCTACTGGAGAAAATGGAGATTATCCAAAATATGAGTTTGATTTGGGTAGCTTAGCACCAAGCAAGCAGGATCTAGCTACTGCAGATACTGCCTTGAATTTGATTGGTGTCGTGCCCAACCCTTATTATGCCTACTCTGAGTATGAGCCAACGGAGACCGATAATGTGGTGAAAATCACAAATCTCCCTGCTCGATGCGATGTGCGAATTTATTCTATCGAAGGTCGTTTGATCAGAGAGTACAATATTGCACAGCAATATTCTGATAACGATATTCGCCCTGGTGATATCAACCGTCTCATTGGACTCGGTGGTGCTGAAGAGCAGATTTCTACTTCTTTAGAGTGGGATCTTAAAAATCAGGTGGGTGTACCAGTTGGTAGTGGAGTATATTTGATTCATGTTGTGGTGCCTAATGTGGGCGAGCGTGTAGTCAAAAGCTTTATTATCAATCGTGCATTGGATGCTCAAAGACTATAATCTTTCATTCGCATGGGCGGCACAGCCGCCCATGCTCTCCAAAAAAAATTGAACAATGATTAAAAATATATCTTTATTTGTGCTTGGGCTAATGCTCGTCGGAGTGCTAAGCCCAGAGGCTTTTGCTGGAAATCCCGATCGTCAGGGAGAAGCTGGAGCCTATGAGTTGCTCATGAACCCTTGGGCGCGTTCAGCTGGTTTGAATGGACTCGTGGCTGCTCGTGTTACAGGTGTAGAGGCCTTGCGTTTCAACCCTGCAGGGGTAGGGCGCTTCTCTGGCTCTACTGAAGTTGCATTGGCACATACTCAATATCTAGTAGGTACGGGTATGAGCCTCAATGCTGCTGGTATCGCTCAAAAGGTTGGAGATAGTGGGGCTTTTGGTGTGGAAATTATGTCTGTAGGCTTTGGGGATATTCCTCTAACTACGGTCAACCAACCTGAAGCTATTACTACTTTCCGTCCATCCTTCTTCAATATCGGAATATCTTATGGCTACGTGTTTAAAGATAAAGAAACTGGAGAAGAGCGTGTTTCCGTAGGTTTTGGAGTGCGTGTAGTTTCTGAATCTATTGCGAATGCTAGTGCTTCAGGGGTGGCCTTCGATGCAGGGGTGCAGTATGTTACTGGTGCTGATCGCCAAGTGAAATTTGGTATCGCTTTACGCAATATCGGAACTAAAATGCGCTTTAGAGGGGATGGTTTGGCTTTTGTAGGAATTGCGCCTAATCAAACTACTGCTTTGACCGTAGACGGTCGTCCCGCTGGTTTTGAGCTTCCTTCTCTCCTACACATTGGTTTGTCTTATGACTTTTATTTTGATGAGCCTAAAACATTACGCCTAACAGCCGTAGGTAATTTTACAGCCAACTCTTTCTCTCGTGACCAAACCGGGCTCGGGCTAGAGTTTGCTTTCCGTGAAATGTTTATGGTACGCGGAGGTTTCAAATACGAAAGTGGTATGTTTGCTACTGCTACTTCAGGTACGGCTAGCACTGGTCTTACCGCTGGTCTTACCGCAGAGGTGCCTTTCCGAAAAGGTGCTGCTCAACGTATCGGGTTTGACTATGCTTATGAATTTACACGTGTTTTTGGAGGCACGCACTCTATTGGTTTGAAGCTTAGTCTTTAAATTAGTATACTAACTGAAAATTATACATAGAGAGGTTGTCGAAAAAGGACAGCCTCTTTCTTTTAAAAAAAGACAAAGCTTTGCAACCTTTAGCTTTTCTTAACGTATTAACATAATACCAACCTGAAGTACAACATTTTGACAACGAGTGAGGATCCTATTCTGGAATCACCTCCTTCAAAATTTCATAGCTTCCTTTCCACCTATTTTTTATTCAATCTAATTAGTTTATTCTAATTATATCCTGTTGTGTATTTGTTGATTCATCCGAACCTTAATCAACAGATTGAACCTACCTTTTATCTTAGCTTAAACCAGCAACTCTGACAATCATAGTCAGTTTCAACCCTATTTATTTTAAGTAGTGTAGCGTTATTGCTATGCTTAAAAACAACTATTATGGTTCGACTTATGCTACTTTGCTGCTTCCTCTTGGGAGTGGCCCTAGAGGGCTTTGCCCAGTCCCCAACAGGGAATTTACAAGGAAAGGTTTTAGATGAAGATGGGATGCCAATGCCAATGGTGTCCATAGGTCTTTTTAAGGAAGATAACTTAATTACTGGAACTCAATCAGATTTTGATGGAAGATATAATTTTTCAAACATTGATGCAGGTACTTACAACTTGGAAGTAGTGACCTTGGATTATCCTAAAAAAAGAGTTATGGGACTTGAAATTAGTTCGGGAGAAACCCGATTTTTGGATATTGACTTTACAGAAGAAGATGCCTTAAACACTGGACCTGTTATCGATGTATTCCCTGATCCTCCTATCGTGAAACCGGTACCCATTGGTATGACTGAAATCACTGGCGAAGACTTGGAAAACATGGGAATCCGAAACCCCTTAGATGCGATCAAAATTGCACCAGGGGTCAATGCTCCTGATGATGGAGAACAACCCTCTGCCAATGGAAGCCGCCCTACTTTCAACGATGTTTATGTCGATGGTGTACGGGTGTTTGGACCCATTGCCATCCCCGATCGAGAAATAGAACATATTCAGGTGATTACCTCGGGGGTGCCTGCCGAATTTGGAGATGCCAATGGCGCTATTACCAATATTATCACCAAGGGTGCACCTCGAGAAGTAGCTGGCGGTGCGCAACTGGAAACCTCTCAGTTTCTCGATCCCTTCGGGGCTACCACTTTAGATTTTAGTTTAGGTGGACCTATTTGGCTAAAGGTACAGACTAATGCCAAAGGGGATACCCTCTACGATGTTGATGGCGACTTGAAAAAGCGATCAATCTTAGGCTATCGTTTCTCGGCACGCTACAATAGCACAGGAGATCCAAGACCCTCTGCTCTCGGTGCTTACCAACTCTCAGACGCCAAACTTGCTGAGTTGATGGTCAACCCTCTAATACCAAGCGCAGATGGATCAGGCAGCCGTCTCAATATGGAGACCATTACAGCAGATGATCTAGTCTTTACCGCGCTGCGCCCCAATGCTCGGCAATCAACAGGCTTATTTACCGGACGGCTGGATTTTAGTCCAAGTCCTGAGTATAAGGTCAATATTGGTGGACAAGGAGAGTTTAATTGGGGACGAAATGCTAGTGCCGCAAATCGATTGGTCAATTCTGACTTCAACCCTTACACTCAGAATAGCAGTTTTAGAATCTATGGTCGTTTTCGCCATACTGTCTTACCTACACAGTATCTTCCTGGTTTGGATACTAATAAAATGACTCCGCCAGTTTTTCAGAATTTAAGCTATGAAATCCAAGCAGACTATACCCGAAATGATAATCTAAGCTATGACGAACGTTTTGGAGATCGATTTTGGGAATACGGCTATGTAGGGGAAATCCGCCGTAGCCTCCGCCCAGTGATCGGTATAATAGACACCAATTATTTTGTCAATGGAGTAGGGGATACCCTAGGGTCTGAACCCGTTTTTGGGCATGCGTTTAATCAGGAAGTTTTTGATGGATATACTTCTGCAGGCAACTTAGGCTACGATAATGGGTTAGCCACCTACAACAATGGAGTTGACTTTGATAATATAGGCGATATGGAGTTGATGGAAGTCGTCAATGGTCGTTTTACTACTACGGCCAATAGCTTTTTTGGTTTACATAATAATGTATATGCCACAGACAATAGATACATCAAAGGCAGTTCTACGCAGTTGAGAACTAACGTCAAAGCTAATTTTGACCTGTTTTTTGCAGAATCGGGGATCCGCCATTCTATACAGATAGGAGGAACCTATGAGCAACGTATTTACCGCTCTTACAACCTGAATCCATTCAACCTATGGACCCTAGCCGATCAATCTGCCAACAATCATATTTCTAATGCAGCAGATGCAGAAAACCCTTTATTAGATGCAGAAGGAAATGCTCAAATGTATTATGAGCCCAATACAGGGCGTTATTATACACAAAATAGTCCACTTATCCGAGTAGATCAGAATGGAGATCCTGTACCTATGTCGGCTTTTGCAGCAAATATTCGAGAGGATTTGGGCAAGCGGCCTGAATACTGGGTCAATGTACATGAAATTCGCCCCGAGGATATGGATATGGCTTGGTTTGAACCCACTACGCTCATCCAAGGATCTCAGCAATTAGTCAATTATTACGGATATGATTATCTAGGGAATACTGTGGGTACTTCTACCAGCTTCAACGACTTCTTTACGGCTAGGGATGAGCAGGGGAGGAAAGCTAGACCCGTAGCACCTTTTGCTCCAATTTATGTAGCAGGTTATATTCAAGACAATTTTCGCTACAACGATATGTTGTTTAATGTTGGTGTACGGGTAGATCATTATGATGCCAATACTAAGGTGCTGAATGATCCCTATTCTGTAACAGGATATTATACCGCTTCGGAGTTTGAAAATGCTAATTCTGGTTATATCGCTACGCAACAAGGAGATTATACCCGTCCTGAAAATATAGGAGATGATTTTGCGGTTTATGTGAATGAAAATAGTCCTGAAGCCCGAGTGATGGGTTATCGCCAAGGTGAGCAATGGTATGATCCTCAGGGGAATCCTGTAAATAGCCCTACGGAGCTAGGAGCGATCATCATTCCAGCCCTAAAGGGCTTTGGCACCGATGAAATTGATCCGCAAGGCGAAAACTATGATCCCGATCAAGCTTTTAGCGACTACAACCCATCTTTGGTCATCATGCCCCGCATCTCCTTTGCTTTTCCTATTGGCGAAATGGCGAATTTCTTTGCCAATTATGATGTGTTGGCGATGCGCCCAAATGAAGCGAATTTGGCAACGCCTTTGACTTATTTCAACTTCCGAGAAAATGCAGACCTCATGGCCAACCCCAACTTACGCCCACAGCGTACCATCAACTATGTGGTGGGGTATGAGCAAGCATTGACCGAGCATTCTAGATTAAAATTTTCACTCATGTATCGAGAGGAACGTGATTTGATTCAGGCTCGTCAATATGTTTTAGCCTATCCAATCAGCTATACCTCTTTTGGGAATGATGATTTTTCTACAGTCAAGTCTTTTAGTGTAGAATATGAATTACGCCGTTCAAGAACAACCAACAACAAGCTTCGAGTTTTAACCAACTATACGTTACAGTTTGCAGAAGGTACGGGGTCTAGTCCTACCTCTTCACTTGCCGTAGCCGCAGAGGAGTTGAAATATATTTTCCCACTTGATTTTGATCAGCGTCATAGCTTCTTCTTGATGTTGGATTATCGCTATAAAGGTGGAAGTGATTATGATGGGCCTCGCATTGGGCGTTTTGAGTTGTTTGGAAATACTGGAGCAAATTTAAGTTTTAACCTCAGTTCTGGAACTCCCTATACTCGCAAAGAGATTCCAGGTGGCTTAGGTACTGGCTTTAATGCTACGGCAACTGATGGTAGTATCAACGGTGCTCGATTGCCTTGGAATTTTAGAGTAAATCTGAGAATCAACCGTAATATTGTAATTGCTCCGAAAAGCAAAAACCCTGTACGCATGAATGTGTATTTGCGTGTACAAAACCTATTGAATACTCAAAATATCTTGAATGTCTATCCTGCTACCGGTTCTCCGATTGATGATGGATTCTTGACTATGGAAAATAGTCCTGGTGTAGGACTACTGGCAAGTCGACCTGAAGCTTTTCAGATGTTGTACGACTTACGCATGCGCAATCCCTTCAATATTTCAAGACCAAGAAGAATTTTTGTAGGGGCAAGCGTTTCCTTCTAATGTTCAAAAGCTTAGCTTGAAATTACAATCAAAAACTTGCATGCTTGGAATAAAATTGATATATTTGTTAGCATAACAGTGACCAAGAACGTCCTTCTCTCTAAGAGGGGCGTTCTTTCGTTATGTTTTTGCTAATGGGTCGTTCCTATATATAGGTACGTCCTTTGTTTTTCTATTAACGACAAAGCAGCACTTTAATACGAATGAGTGCTAAGCTAACAATAATTTCTTGAAAAGAGGTTTCATCCAATCCAAGAGGAGGGCTGAGCCCACTCGTGAAATCTCATCTTAAACTTATATACTATGGCAGAGAAAATATCTTACATGACTCGCGAAGGCTATGACAAGCTGAAAGCAGAATTGGATGAATTGAAGACGACTGGACGACAAAATGCAGCTAAAGCCATTGCAGAAGCTAGAGAAAAAGGAGACCTTTCTGAAAATGCAGAGTATGATGCAGCTAAAGAAGCCCAAGGGTTGTTAGAATTGAAAATCAACCAAATGGAAGCTGTTTTGGCTAATTCTCGAATCGTCAAAAGTGAAGATTTAGATACCTCTAAAGTAGTGGTCTTGTCTACCGTAAAAATTAAAAATGTAAAGAATAATAAAACGATGGAGTATACCCTAGTTTCTGAGTCTGAGGCAGATCTCAAAGCCAAAAAGATTTCAGTAAACTCTCCTATTGGTCAAGGTCTTTTAGGAAAGGCCGTTGGCGAAATCGCTGAGGTGACGACTCCAAGAGGAACCATGGAATTTGAAATTTTAGATATTTCTATCAAACTCTAAGTAGATTTTGATGTATATTGGGGTGGATGGGTTTTAGTAACCTATCCATCTTTTTCATAATATCAATACAGTAGTTATGTCTAGCATCTTTACCAAAATTGTAAAAGGAGAAATTCCTTGTTATAAGCTTGCTGAAAATGAGGAGTTTCTCGCATTCCTCGATATCTCTCCAGTTGAAAAGGGGCATGCCCTTGTTATTCCCAAACAAGAGGTGGATTATATTTTTGATTTAGATGATGCGCTGTTGGGGCGACTTCATGTTTTTGCAAAAAAAGTGGCTCTAGCTATCGAAGCTGTAGTACCATGCGAGCGTATTGGAGTAGCGGTGGTGGGCTTGGAAGTGCCTCATACCCACATTCACCTGATTCCACTACATAGTATTGGCTCTTTAAATTTTGGAAAAGCTAGAGTTCAAATGACTAAGGAGGCGTTTGAAGCCTTAGCTGCAAGTATCCATGAAAAATTTGAAGCCTAATGATTCAGATGGCTGCGCCCAAGTCCTGACTGACCTCCTCCAACCAATCACTATTCGCCAAAGGTCTGGAGTTGAGCAGCAGCTCCTGAATTTCCGAAAAACGCTTTTTTAAATGAGCTGCTTTAGCATAAGACAAGCGTTGTTTGCAATCTCCTATTTTTTGTGCAATCCGCAAAAAGTTGAGATAGCTTTGCTGCCGATAACTGGAAAGCTGCCTGGCACGCTTTACCGATGCTCTATAGGCGCGAATCAATGCGTTAAATGCAGCAAATTCATCTAATTCGTAGTAGCTCTTGAGCTGAATGTTTTTAGCACCAAGATGATAACTCAAGTCAGTAAACTCTACTTGATGCAAAAGCTGCAAAGCATCACGATAGCGACTCATTTCATAGTATAAATTTGCTAAATTATAAATATAGGCATTCTCTTGTACGCTTGGTCTTAGGTAGCGTCTGTTGCGTTGTATGAAATGCTCCGTCCATTCAAACTCTTTGGTTCGCACACCTGCAGTTACAATATTTTTATAATCCCACTCCTCTAAAAAGCCATTTCTAAAGAGTACCTTTTCTTGTAATTGCGTTTTGTATAAATCCAAAAACTCAGCATAATACCGCTGTCGACCGCTATTGATTTGACGAATACAAAAGTTTTGAGCATAATCATACATCAAACGAATTTCCTCTGCATCAAAATTTTGAATGACCTCATGCAAACTTTTTTTGAGTTGCAAAAACTTTTCATCATCTCCAGATTCCAATAAACTTAGAATTTCCCAATAAATTCGAATACCCTCTACTTCCAAGTAAAAAGGATGCTGCCCTATAATTGCTTTAACCTCATCCAAAAGCTGGCACTGATAATTAGCTTGAATGACAATATTCCGACTGGTCATATCACAAGCCATCTTTAACTTAGAATAGATATAAAAAATATCTAAATATTCGCTTTTTCTCTGTAAATTAGGGTCTTGTGTACGAGTTGGAGCAGCTAAAAACTGTTGATCTAAAGCATCGTGCAAGCTATAGGCGGTCCAATAAAATGCTTGACCTTTACTAGGGCTACGCTGCAACTCACGCCGTAGGCGTGTAGCCAAGCTACGACTCCATTTTTTAGCATGACCCTTGGGCGCAATCGCTTGCAAAGCAAGCAAAACTCGATTAGCAAGTCCTTGATCAAGTTGTTCTAAAGCCATGAAGTCCATCAACAAATCAAGGGTATAGGCAAAATAATGAGTGAGTTGCTTAGCATCTAAATCTGGATTTTCTAGGGTTTGTTGTACAGCTTCTAGTTCAATAGAAGCTGCCTCAAACTCAGGCCAAAGTGATAAAAGATAGGTACAGAACTGCCGTAATTCCTCATGCTTATTAAAATAGGGGGAACAACACAAATCTGTAAATTTTCTAATCTCACCCTGATCCATAGCCTGTAAAAGGGGAATTATTTTTCGCACAAAAAATATCTATTTTTGATTATATATTATATAACACAGTATTAAAATACAATAAATAAGGCATTTTTAAAAAAATATTAAAATAAATAATATCTGATAATATAGTATTTTTGTGTTTGTTTGCTGCTTGTTCTATTGCTACATTTGTATTGTTGAAAAAGCTCAACAGCTCATATCATCCATTTGAATAGTCGAATATTTATAAATATCCCAAATCTTATGAAACATTTTCTTAGCCTCATTATTTTGTTACTTAGCCTGTCCTTCCAATTGCAGGCATCTCACCTTTCTGGGGGGAGCATTCACTACCGTTGTCTTGGTTTTGGTCAATATGAACTAACCGTAGTCAACTACAGAGATTGTAGCGGTATTCCTATGGCTCCAACGGCATTCCTCAACTACACTTCGGCTACTTGTGGTAGTTCTGGAAGTTTTAGTTTACCCTTAGTCAGTAGTCAAGAGGTTACACCTATTTGTTCTCAACTTCAGTCTCAAACTTCCTGTTCTGGAGGGCCTTTTGTAGGCTTGGAAGAGTATATTTATCGAGATACTGTAACCATGCCCTTTAATTGTCCCGATTGGTATTTTTATCAAACAGTTTGTTGTTGGGATAATACCAATATCAACATTCCTGGAAATAGTTTTAGCTATCACACCCAATCGAGTTTAGATGATGCCAACTATGTCTGCAATTCGAATGTTACTTTTGGGAATATTGGAATGATGTATGCCAGTTTGAACCAACCTAATGTGTATGATCCACAGGGTATAGATGACGATGGGGATGAGTTGCGCTATCGCTTAGCTAGCGTAATGCAAAACTTTAATGTACCTGGATTTTATAATCCACCCTATACAGGACAGAACCCTATGTTTGGAATTACCAATATGGACACCCTTTCTGGCCGTTTAGAGTTTACCCCAACTATTGTTGGAAGTTATGTGATTGCTTATGATGTAGAAGAATACCGAAATGGTGATTTGATTGCCGTAACACACCGGGTAGTGAAAATTGTGGTACTGAATACGGGAAGCTCTGCCTTACCTACTGGAGGAATTAACAGCGTAAGTGGGGGAACTGCCATGGGTGATACGATTATGGTTTGTGTAAATACTCCTTTGAACTTCGATTATGTGGTGACAGATCCAGATGCTGGAGATTCCGTAGCAATTCTTCATAATTTAGCAGCAGAACTGCCTGGGGCTACCTTCAGCTCAACAGGATCTAACCCACTCACCTTCAATATTCAATGGACGCCACTCACCTCAGGAATTTATCAGCTAGGGCTTGTTATTCAAAACTTGGGTTGCCCAGCACCTTCAAGCTCTCAAGTAGCGGACCTGACTATCTTCGTAATGGATGATAATGATCAACTGACTGTCAGTGATTTTTATCTTTGTTCTACCGATACTATTGATGTGATTGCACCATCAGGGTATTTAAGTTATTTGTGGAATACTGGCGATACTACCCAATCTATTGAAGTGACTACTGCAGGTGTATACGCAGTTACTACTACTGGGGGTAATTGTGGTAGCAACAATATGGCTGTAGAAATTTATGACAGTCCTCCTTTTGATATTGGAATGGATACTACCATCTATCTAGGAGATAGTATTCAATTGACCGCCCTTTTGGGGAATGGCCTTACGCCTGGTTTGTATGTTGATACGATCGTGAATACTAATTTAAGCCCCAATGGGGTGGCTACGATTCCATTGAATGTGCAAAATGTCTTTCCTGCAGTAATTACTACGGATGTTCTAGATTTTATTACGCTTGATGTAACCAATCCACCATCTACCAATAACCTAGAGCTTTACTTAGTAGCTCCTAATACGGCAATGATTCCTTTGGCTATCCGACGTGGAGGTACGACAAATACGGCTTACCAAAATACTACATTCGACCCCGATGTAACTGATTTAATTACAAATTACAATACCCCTGCTGCTTTGATTCCCGCAGACTCCAGCTTTGTACCCGAAGGCACCTGGAGCCATTTCGATGGCTCTTGGGTCAACGGAACTTGGGAACTCGCTATGCGCCAAGTAGGGGGAAGTCAAAACGGAACAGCCACCTATTTCGGTATGCAGTTTGGTGGAGCTTTCGACTATCAGTGGTCGCCTGCCGATGGTCTCTCTTGTACCGATTGCCCCAACCCTTGGGTGGCTCCAGACTCTACTACTACCTATGTTTTGGAAACCTCCAATGCCTTCGGTTGTACTACTTTTGATACGATTACAATTACCGTTGTTCAAGAGTGGGATATAGATACCCTAGAGTTTGATGTATTTGCTGATTCTACGCAGAGCTTCTGTTTGACTATTGAACCGAATTTTGGAACGCCTGCCTACGATTCTGTTCTAACTGCTCCATTTTATGGAACTATTGCCAATAATGGAGCGGGCTTTGGCTGCTTTGATTATCAGGCAGGTTCTATTGCTGGTGGAACGGATAGCTTATGGATCGTTACCTGTGATGCTTCTGGATTTTGTGATAGCAATCTGGTGATTCTCAATATTATTGCTCCAACCTGGACGAATGACACCTTAGAGTATGTCATCGCAGAAGATTCGCTACTTCAAATTTGCGCAACCTTACCCACTGGTTTTGGTACTTTGGCAACGGATACCTTGGAGAACCTAGTGCATGGAACGGTAACTACTGCGGGTACTGCTTGTTATGATTACTTGGCTAATTCGAATTCAGAGTTCTCAGATACTTTACTCCTAATTGCTTGTAATACACAAGGTTTTTGTGATACTACAGTGGTAATTGTGCATACGGTTTCTTGTGTTTGGGCTGGAGATGCTGATGATAATATGGTGGTGGATAATTATGATATCCTACCTATTGGCTTAGGCTATAACTTGATAGGAGATCCTCGTCCAAATGCAGGTATTGACTTTGATTGTGAGCCTCATTTTAATTGGAATCAAGCCACTCCAGTTTCTAATGTAGATTACAAACATGCTGATACGGATGGAGATGGAATAATTGAGATGGATGATACCATGGCGATTGTCCAAAACTGGGGAATGATTCACATGAGAACAACTCCTAATGATCAAGGTACACAAGCTTCTGCTAGCAATACTCCTTTCTTGGTCAATTATGCTGCTGCACAAGCTGGAGCAACGGTTCGCCTACCTATCTTACTAGGAAGTCAGACCAACCCCGTAGATAGTGCCTATGGTCTGGCCTACACTATTTACTACGACCAGTCTATGGTAGATACTAATTCGGTAACAGTTGATTTTGATACTTCTTGGTTGGGAACGGAGCATGTGGATATGGCAACGATTCATAAAAACTTCTTTGACTATGGTCAAATCCAAATTGGAATGACACGTATCGACCATCAACCAGTATCAGGCTATGGACAAATTGGAACGCTACAGTTTACCATCAAAGATGATATTATTCGTAATCCTATGAATCTACACTTGATTATGGGAATTGGACAGGTGCGTTTTATTGATGAGATGGAAAATGAGCTGGCTATCGAAGGGCAACCTTCTTATGTCGTGATTATGAGATCAGAAGATCCCACTGCTACCACCAACTTGGCTCCCCAAGCGATCAGGCTGTACCCCAACCCTGCTCAAACTTGGGTACAGGTAGAAAGTACGGAAGAGCCTATCGAACGCATCCGCCTATTCAACAGCGCAGGTCAATTGTTACGTAGTTATCAACCTCAAAATACAGCCTATACCCTTCACTTAGAAGATCTAAGTTCAGGCATCTATCAAGTGGAAGTACAAACAGCAGGAGGGGTAGAGCATCAGCAATTGGTGAAACAGTAATAAATACCTAAAACCCAAACATAGGTTCCCATGATTCGCTTTAGCGGTCAGGCCGCCCCTTCAGGGGCGGCTTTTTTAGTGCTAGTACATAATCTCCCGCACAGCTCGTACTTGCTTATACATCTGTTCTGCCTCCTTGAAATTCAAGGTCTGCTGGCCATCCGAAGCCGCACATTCAGGTGTTTCATGCACTTCCACAATCAAAGCATCCGCACCAGCCACCACTCCCGCCAAAGCCATCTGTGCCACATGCCTACGCACACCAATCCCATGAGAAGGGTCAACCACCACTGGTAAATGTGTTTTCTCCTTCAAAATCGGAATTGCATTCAAATCTAAGGTGTTTCGATAGGCTGTTTCAAAGGTCCGAATCCCTCGTTCACACAACAATATCTTCTCATTCCCATTCGAAAATACATACTCCGCCGCATACAACAACTCGTCAATCGTTCCTGAAATCCCTCTTTTCAACATCACCGGCTTATCCACCTCGCCCAAAGCATCCAATAAATTAAAATTCTGCGCATTCCTCGCCCCTACCTGAAAAATATCTACATAATCAAACATCTCCTCAATCTGATCCGACTGCATCACCTCCGTAATAATCTTAATTCCTTCTGCACGACAAAGGCGATAAAACATCCTCAAGCCATCAAGCCCCAAACCTCTAAAGGAATAGGGGGAACTTCTGGGTTTATACACCCCACCACGCATGATTTTGATCCCATTTTTTACTAAGTGCTTGACCGTAGCTTCTACCTGCGCCTCCGACTCAATTGAACAAGGCCCCGCCATCATCTCAAAATGCCTAGCACCGATTTTTACCCTATCGCCTAGGTCAATGCAAGTTTCATCTACCTTCCACTTCTTTGATACCAATTTATAATTATCACCTGATGTTACGCACAACAAATAAAAATTAAACTAAAAAGCATAACTTTATGGCTA
>CAZOLU010000013.1:0-18343 GCA_964580485.1 uncultured Saprospiraceae bacterium
TTGAATTAGGAATGATCCATAGAGAAAGTTTTCATGCATTGCCTTCAATAGAGCTATCGAAAGAAAAAAAGTATTTTTATGATAACACATATTCACCATTTTATAACCCATCTTGGATCAAACTAGGTGATGTTGAGTTTGATGGAAAACGATTCAAGAAAAGACCTAGTGGAAGTTTTTTTAGCAAAGCTTCTTCCGATATTGAGTACTACTGGTATTTATTTGATCAAGTGATACTTAGGTATGATTTGAGTCCGTATTTTAACTTTCATGAATTTAAGTATCTTACAACAATAGATGATATCAGTTTGGTTAATGATGACCTTACTCCAAATGACAAAGAATATAGTGATCACCTTCCTCTACAAATTGCACTAAAACTATAGATTTATGGAAAGTATCAACAGCAAATGGCCTTCAAAAAGTGAACTGGAGAGTTTGGACTTAAATGATTCTGATGCAGTGAGTTTGGCACCTATCGGAGTTTTGACACAATACTCGGAGGCAGTCTATCAAGCATACGATAAAAAGATACTCGGGATAATTGCAGCTCGTTATAAGCACAAAGAGAATGGGGATAAAACAGAATTTACCTATTCTTTGTATTTAACAAAAATCCAAGAAAAGGAAGAAGCTCAAATAAAAATACTGGAAATGGATGTTGAAGATGATGGCTGGTATCCTGCTGTGGTGCATTTAATAGGAGTAAAAGGAAAAGAAAAGATAGGCAGAGCTGAAACCGAAAAGCAATTAAGAAAATATATAGAGATTGCTATAAATACAAATCAAGTAAAAGCCCAAATTAAAACGCTTTTAAGCTAAACAATAGTTTAACCCACATAATAAATCAAAAACTCATGAATAAAAAAGAATGGCCACTATGGGAGGTGTTTATCCGATCCAAATCAGGACTACACCACAAACATGTTGGAAGTCTACACGCTGCTGATGCAGAAATGGCAATTGAAAACGCTAGAGATGTTTACACTCGTCGAAATGAAGGTGTGAGCATTTGGGTAGTGCCTTCTAGTCAAATCACTGCCTCTGAACCAGAAGAAGGCTATATGTTTGAAGCTGCTAAAAATAAAATTTACCGCCATCCTACATTTTATGATATTCCCGACGAAGTGGGACATATGTAGAATGGTGTAAAACTGAAAAATTAACAAATATGACTAAACAGGAAGCCTTATTAGATTATGTACTTCGTTTAGCTGACAATAATCTGATTCTGGGGCAACGCCTATCCGAATGGTGCAGCAAAGCAGCAGAACTTGAGTTAGACATCGCCTTAACCAATATCGCCCTTGACCTTATGGGGCAGGCAAGAAATTTATTTCAATATGCGGCGGAACTAGAAGGAGCAGGGAAAACAGAAGACGATTATGCGTATTTAAGAGATGTGACTGCTTTCCGCAATCTGCTCTTAGTGGAGTTGCCTAATGAAGATTTTGCCTACACCATCGCTCGTCAATTCTTTTTTGATGTCTACAATTACCTGTTTTATAGAGCACTGCAAGATAGCAAAGATCAACGTCTGGCCGAAATTGCCACCAAATCGCTAAAGGAAATCACCTATCACATCCGATTTTCTTCAGAGTGGGTCATTCGTCTGGGAGATGGAACCGATCTAAGCCACCAGAAAATGCAAACTGCAGTGAATGATACTTGGGATTATATTGCGGAGTTGTTTGAAATGGATGAGGTGGATGAATTATTGTTGAAAGAGGAAATTGCGGTAGATCTTCATAGTTTAAAAGCTTCCTACCACAACAAGGTGGCAGAGATTTTTGCCGAAGCTACCTTAGATATTCCAACAGAAGAACCTTATCAAAAAGGAGGCAAAAAAGGACTTCATACAGAGCACTTGGGACATATCCTAGCCGAATTGCAGTGGATGCAACGTGCTTACCCCAATGCAGAATGGTAATAATTTAGTTGATAGTTGAGTGAACCAAAAGGCTTTGCTGCCATCATATTGTGGGAGTAGAGCCTTTTTAGGGTTAATAATTATGGGCCTGCCCCAAAGGGGACAGTCGCTATGCTACATAGTTCGGCAGTCGCCTCAGCCCTTTGGGCGCTCATCTAAGAAATGAGCCTATTTCGCAGCGCTATGCCAACTTTAGAATCATTAAAAATAAAGCAATAAACAAAGTATATGAAAAACCTCGCCAAAGAAGAGATTGCAAGAGCTTGGGAACTCCTCAAAGAAGTGAAAGACCCCGAAATTCCTGTACTTTCTGTAATCGATATGGGGGTTGTTCGAGATATCCGAGCCTTAGATGAAGGGGGCTATGAGGTGGACATCACTCCTACCTACTCTGGCTGTCCCGCTATGAAGATGATCGAAATGCTTGTACATGCTGAGCTTGAAGCCAATGGCATTCGTCCTGTAAAAATCAACAGTGTGCTAAGTCCAGCTTGGACAACCGACTGGATTACAGAGGAAGGTCGTCAAAAACTCAAAGCCTATGGTATTGCTCCTCCCGTAGAGCAAGCCAATCAAAAGCGTGTAGACGCACTTTTTGCCGAAGCTCCAAAGGTGCCCTGCCCACATTGCGGAGCCGAAGATACTAGACAAATTAGCCAATTTGGCTCAACCGCCTGTAAAGCAATGTATCAATGCAATGTCTGCAAAGAGCCCTTCGATTATTTCAAATGCCACTAGCTTAGAGTTTTAGTTTTGGAGTTTTTAAGATAATTCCCGAACTTCCACCTATCAATAATACACTAAATCAACTCCAAATGTCAGATACCTTAAAAATCCATAAAGAAAATGGCGTGGCCAAGCTCACACTCAATCGCCCAAAATCATTCAATAGCTTTAATCGAGCAATGGCTTTTGCTTTGATCGAGGCTTTAGAAAACTGTTCTAACGATGACGAAGTTCGTGCAATTATATTAACAGGTGAAGGTCGGGCTTTCTGTGCTGGGCAAGACCTGGTAGAAGCTACAGAAGATAATGGAATTACTTTTGAAATGATTTTGCAAGAGCATTACAATCCCATCATTTTAGCCATTAGAAAAAATAAAAAGCCTGTTATTGCTGCCGTAAACGGCGTGGCTGCTGGCGCAGGTGCCAACATCGCCTTTGCTTGCGATATGACCCTCGCTAAAGCTTCAGCTAGCTTCACACAAGCCTTTAGTAAAATAGGTTTGGTGCCTGATAGTGGAGGTACTTTCTTCCTCCCACGCCTTGTTGGTCTGCAAAGAGCCACCGCTATGATGATGCTGAGTAATAAAGTAACAGCTCAGGAGGCAATGGATATGGGGCTAATTTACCAAGCTGTAGAAGATGAGCAATTTGATGAGGCAGTACAAAAATTGGCTTTGAAATTGGCTTCTATGCCTACCAAAGCATTTGCTATGACTAAAGAACTCATCAATGCAGGTATGAGCAACAGCCTAGAAGATCAACTTATTATGGAAGGCAAATATCAGGTCGAAGCTAGTCAGAGTTATGATTATAACGAAGGCGTAAGTGCTTTCTTAGAAAAACGCAAACCTGAATTTAAGGGGAAATAATTCCTTAATTCTTTAAATAAAGAAATATTTAAATCTTTAAATTGAGATCTATATGAAAATTGGAGTATTGGGCGCAGGCTCTATGGGAAGTGGTATTGCTCAAGTTGCTGCTCAACATGGACATGAAGTCATTTTGTTTGATACAAATGCCACTAGTTTGGAAAAATCCATGGCGAAATTGCAAAAGATTCTAG
The DNA here is from genome assembly GCA_964580485.1 of uncultured Saprospiraceae bacterium. GTDB lineage: Bacteria > Bacteroidota > Bacteroidia > Chitinophagales > Saprospiraceae > Saprospira. The sequence goes on from CAZOLU010000013.1 coordinate 3,720, forward strand.
CTCGTTTAGTTGAAAAAGGACGAATTACAGCAGAAGAAGAAAAAGCCATTTATAAGCGCATCACCACGGTTACAGATATGCAGGCTTATGAGGGTTGTGGGGTGGTAATTGAAGCGATTGTCGAAAATTTAGAGATTAAAAAATCAGTTTTTAAACAACTAGAAGCTATTGTAGACCAAGACTGCATTTTGGCGACCAATACCTCCTCGCTGTCTGTGGCTGCTATTGCAGCAGCTTGCGAACATGCCAATCGAGTCATTGGAATTCATTTTTTCAATCCTGCTCCTTTAATGAAGTTGGTAGAAATTATTCCTGCTATTCAAACTTCTGCAACTACCCTAGAGCAATCCAAGAACTTAATTGATAGCTGGGGAAAAATTACGGTAGTAGCCAAAGATACACCTGGTTTTATTGTGAATCGAGTGGCTCGCCCCTTTTATGGGGAATCTCTACGCATCTTAGAGGAAGGTATTGCAGATGTAGCCACTATTGATTGGGCTATGAAGGCGTTGGGGGGATTCCGTATGGGACCGTTTACCTTGATGGATTATATTGGTAATGATGTGAATTACACCGTTACAGAAACTGTTTTCAAAGCATTTTATTACGATCCAAGATATAAACCAGCTTTTACTCAAAAACGCCTATCTGAGGCAGGGTATTTAGGTAGAAAAACAGGCAGAGGGTATTATGATTATAGTGAAGGTGCCATAAACCCTGAAGCCAATAAAAATGAGGCTTTGGGTCAGCAAATTGTAGATAGAGTAGTGATTATGCTGATCAACGAAGCGGCAGATGCTGTTTTTTGGAATGTAGCCTCTAAAAAGGATATTGATTTGGCTATGACCAAGGGCGTAAATTATCCCAAAGGACTTTTGCAATGGGCGGATGAAATTGGGATACAAGAATGTGTTGATCGACTAGATGCACTTTATGAGGAGTACCACGAAGACCGTTATCGATGTTCACCCATTCTAAGAAGAATGGCTAAAAAGGCAGAAAACTTCTATTAAAAATAGGTGGAGTAGTAGAGACTTCTAGACACTAGACTTAGAGACTCAAAGACAGGGCGTATACCATCAAGTCTTGAGTCTCTTAGTCTAGCATCTAACCCCAAAGGGATACCCATGGTATAGTCTAGTGTCTACCAAGCAAATGCAATATTAGTCTGTTCTATGGGCTCGAGATAAGGTATGGATCCTGTTTATTTCTAAGATTTGATTAAGCATCTACCATCACCACCTGCAAAATTTCATAGGTAGAAGCATCCATCACATAGGCCAATACTGCATATTCAAAGCCTCTGAATTGTTCAGGAATAACATAAGTATAGTCTACCCGGCTTTTCACTCCAGTCACAGTGCTGCCTTGGAATACTGCTTCGCCCCAAACTCCATTGATGTTGCCAATATGTACATTGTGGTGTTTATATTCTTCAATATCATTAGGAAAGACGGTGTAGTTTTTTTGCCAGTCTGTAATTTCTTTGGCAACTGCATAGATCACCAAATTGTAATTGCCCTCCAAGGCCGTCTTGCTTTCTGCTTCAGCATGAACAAAAATAGCATTGTTTTCAGGATAATAGTTGGCAATCAATTGGATGTCTGCTCTGAGGTTGTTTTCCTGCAAAATAGCATCACTATACTGTTGCCACTGTCCGTGAGGAATCCATAAACTACTAGATCCACTAATAGGGCGACGGTTGATCATTCCATAGGGGTTTCCTGGCAACCCATCAATATCTACTGCATAGGTAAGTCCAGCGACATTGGTAAAGTCCCGACTGTATTTAGGGTAATCATTATCATCAGGAGTGTTTACACGCTGAAATTGTGATACTCCTCCAGCTCCTGCATGTTCGCTAATGGCGATTATGCGACTGGGGTTGGCATCTTCCAAGGCTTTTGCTACCATTGCCCCTTGGGGGCAGTTTCCACATTTATGACCAGTATAATCTTCAATCAAAACATTTACATTGCTGTTGGTATTCGCACCAAAGCTAGGATAGCTGTATTCTGTGGCATAATTGCCAGGGAATAGGGTAACATCGTAGTTCCCTAAATCATTGGGAATCGGATTTTCGACTCGATCGCAAGCTGTTGAGATAAAAGCGAAAATGCTTAGATAGAATAGTAATTTTCTCATAGTACTAAGAATTTGGTTTGCGTTTACATTTGCTAGAAGCTATGGGTGAAATTAAAGGTAAATCCATTGGAGGCTGGCACTTGGCGACAAACACCCCCCACACAGAATAAGCCCGCACGTTGCTTTCCAATATTAAGCATGAAACGAGTAGGACCATCCACATAAGAAATGACAGCCAAAGGATACAGTGCTCGATCGGACGCCACTGGATTGCCATAATTCCATTGCATCACTCCCCCAAAAGTCCAATGCGGAGAAATGGTATACTCCAAAATGGCAGTAGCCCAATCTCCTTGGTCATCAGGTGTAAATAAACCTTGCAACTCACCTCTAATACTATGCTTTCTTTTAATTTTATAAGTAACATCTGCTACAACAATATTACTACGAATATAGCCCACTTTATCTGTTACAAGATTGGCAAAAGCATTAAAGTTTTGGTTGTAATAAGTGAATACCATTGACCACTTTTTGTTGAACTTCTTACTAATTTCAATATTAAAATCATGAAAGAAGAAACTATCTATATTTGCATCAAAAGGAGTAGCGGTATACCCTCTTAATAACGAATCGTTGCTGATATAGTTTCTGTTGATATCCATTGCTACGGCAGCATTTACACTAATTTTTGTCCCATAACGCCCTCCTAATAGGGTCTTCTTAGGGATTTTGTACATAATATCTGCTTGATAGGCAACCTCTCCTTGCGGAATGGCAGCATAAGGATATAGAGTAGCAACCAAGTTGTAGGTATGGGTTTTGGTTAGTGCTGGTAAAAAGTTGATTTGTACATCACTTAGAATACCATTCCGGTCTGAGCGGAAGCTCATATTGTCAATGGATTTTGCTTGGAGTAAAATCCCCAAGCCTTTTTGAGAATAGCCTGCTGAGAACAACAGTCCATGCCCGTTTTTATAAATAAAGCCATTGTCTTGGGAGGGGTCATTTTCTTTAATAACAGCCTCCCCCTCAATATAAAAGTTTTTGTAGCCTACATGAAATCGCCCTGCATAAGCAGCTACATTTTCAGGTAAAACCAATTGTGTGTTTTGATCTTGTTGGTATTTACTAATAAAACTTCCCCCAATAGAGATATTCCAACCAGAGGTATCTAAATGTGTAATGATTTGACTGAGATTCACCTCTCCATTAAGACCTCTAACAATACCAGCCCCATTTACTAAACGGCTATCAAACTCAAAGCGTTGTTTTCCAACAAAACCCTTGAGTTCTACCCCCTTGTATGGTCGATATTTGACGTGCACCCCATCCATAGCGTTGTCAATCCCAAGTTGGCGTTCTTCAAAAGCTCTAAAAATTAGACCACTACCAAATTGGTCATAAAAATTACCCACAGTTACTTCCAATCGCTCTCCCACATAGCCTGCATAGCGATAACCAATTCCTGAGCCTCTAAATCGTTCAGGATAACCTAGAAGAGCAGGTAGATAACTTTCAAAACGAACTCCTGCCTTAAACGGTCCATTGGTATAATTGACGTTGGCAAAAGAATTCATAGCAGCTAATTCGGGGGGTACTTGTGCCCCGATAGTGCTATCTTCTTGATAGTATTGGAAAGTAGTTTCTATATTTCCAGAAACTGATCCAGTGGGGATGTTTCCAAAATCTATTTGTGCAAAAGAAAATTGGGCTGTAAGGATACATACAGCCCAAATGTATAAATTATAAGATTTCATGAGTAGTTAAACTTGATTTAGTGCTCACTCTGTTCAAGAATTTGGTCATAAAGTTCTTCTTCATCACCAGGATTATAAGTGTTGTGTTTCCAAACAATTTCTCCCTCACCATTCAACAAAAAGGTAAAAGGAACGCTATTTACTCCCATAGCACGTCTTACATCACTATTAGGGTCGAGGAGTACCTCATATTCCCAGCCATTAGTATTGACATAAGTTTTTACGCGGTTGTAGGTACGCTGATCGTCGATAGAAATCGCTACTAATTTCACTCCCGTTTCTTCTTGCCAATCGGCATAAAGTTCATGAATAGCATTCAACTCTTTTTTACAAGGTGAACACCAAGTAGCCCAAAAGCTTACAATAATAGGCTTTCCGTCATTTTCAAGTTCACTGAGATTGATCTCTCCACCATCTAAACTTCTCACCACCACATTAGGCAGTTTCTCTTGAGCAAAGACAGTAAGAGTTAAAAGTAGGAATGGGAGAATAAAAGCTAATTTTTTCATAATTCGCATTTTTGATGTTGGTTAAACAGTTCAAGTTTGGAGCAGGCTGCTTTCTTTTTGAAAAAGCAGCCTGTTCTCCTTCTAGGTTTGGAATAGTCAAATATCAATCCAAAGCCTTAGCATCATGCAAATTATTTCAAAACAGAGATTTTCTCAGTACTAGTTTTACCATCAGCATTGATTACTACCATGTAGATACCATTGCTCAAGTTAGTTACATCAATTTGGTGGAAGTTGGTACCATTGATGTTTTCGCTAATAATAACACGCCCCTGTACATCTACTACATTTACAATAGCATCATTTACTGCCGTTTCAAAAGAAACATTCAACTCATTAGCAGCAGGATTAGGGAATAATTTGTGTGTATTTACTACTACTTCTTCTACATTAGTAGTGGTAGCATTTACATTTAGTTTTCTAACATCTACATCATCAAATGCACCACCACTCATACCAGCTATCAAAGCACCATCAGCCCAAATCTCATAACCACCATTACCATAAGCACAGCACATACCATCACCATAGCTATCCGTGATTTCAAAAGTGTAGCAGTCATTAGGTACAGTAACATTCACATCAGCTTGAGCACCAGGCGCACCATCTTGGTAGGCAGGGCTAGTAGCTACTGCAGTACCTGAACTGTTTCTCAAAGTCCAAGCCGTTTCTGAACCATAATCATCTAAGGTAATTTTGATGGTAATGTCTGAAAAAGTTGTTTCTGTAGCAGAACCAAAGGAAGTACTTACAGAGTTGTTGTTAGTCACAGGATCTGCAGAACCATTGATGTTTGTAATTTCCACATCAAAGGTATTGCTAGCAGCAGCAGTAAAGGAGATAGCAGGTAGAGTTACATACTCAAACTCACCATATTCCAAAGAACCAGTCCAGTTGTAAGTAGAGGCTGTACCACCATTTACACTATAAGAGATCGTAGCAGAAGTTAGAGTAGTAGCACCCAAGTTTTTAACCTTCACCCAAGCTCCTTCAGAAGCAGCACCAGGACACTGGTCATCAATTCCTTGCATTTCAAGCGCAGCTAAATCTAAAGCATTAGCGTGATTAACCACAGTAACTGCAGTACCTGCTGCAGTCATAACATCTTCCTGACCTTCAGCAATAAATGCCACTACTTCCAAGTTTGATAGGTCATAATCAATGCCATTAAGTGCTGCAGGAATAATGTAAGTAAAGGTGTCTCTTGAAGTAGAACCCATAGCAGTGTTGCTAATATCTGCACCCCACTGTCCGGTCAAGAAATGGCGTAACATGTGCTCATGTACATAGTTGCCATTTGGAAGGATATTGCTAGGGTTGAAGCTAGTAGCACCGGCTTGAGGACCTTCGATTTTATTTTGTAGTAAAGCTACTGTCAATTTGTTGGTACCTACAGGAGAATTTCCAGTATAGTAATATTCAGTGATAACGCGCAACTCACGAGTTTGCTCATCTACTTCAGCTTCAATCGCAATATTTACATAAGAAGTATCTGCTAAAGTTTGTGTAGTAGCCGTTCCCCAATTGCCACGACTCATAGCAGTAGAAGCTACACAGCCACTTTGAGAAGTTTGAGCCAAACCTGCAAATTCTGCACGATTGATGGTTCCTGCAGGGTATCCACAGGTACCTGCTTGATTGTCAAGTGCAGTACCAAAAGGTGTTCTAAAGTCAGGCTGTCCACTGCCAGGATTGGCAAAGCCACCTACATGTACATTGATGATCCAAAAATTAGAACCATGTGTATTTTTTAAATTTTGAGCTACTACATGCCCATCAGGACAAAAGCCACAATTGATTCCTGTAAATTCTTCTAGCACTACTTTTTTAGTCTGGGGAGTAGTACTCACTGGAAGTTGTGCAAAGGCACTAAATCCAAAGAGAAGTGCTCCTAATAGTAAAATAGATCTTTTCATAAGAAAAATGGATTGCTGTGTTAAATAAAAAGTTTGTTAAACCGTTTTAGATTAAGGGGCGTTTTTATAATTTCTATTCAAAAAACTGTATCTTTAGAGGGTGGATATTTGAGATGAAAGGAATTTTTATGTAAAAATTATGGTAACTCAATATACACAAAAATAAGTATTAAATTATTTTAAAGAAAAAAGTTCGCAGTATTTTATCGGTAAACTTGTTAAAAAACAGGATTTTATTGCTTTTTTTTAATAAAAAATAGAATTTTGAATGAACCAACTACTTTTGTTTAGGGAAAATATCCTCTCTCAAAGTAGAGTTATTGTCAGATTTACAAAACTAATTTAACCAATTTTTTATGAAAAATTTTACATTGTTACTTCTTCTTTTGGGATTAGGGCATAGCCTTTTTGCCCAAGATCTAAGAATTATTTCAAAAGGAACTACTACTGTAAATGGAGGGGATGTCGCTGTGCCAGGAGCTGCCTCTGATGCAGATATTAGTGAAAACTTGTGGGTAGAAAATAATACTTCCGATACTTTGGTAGTGCGAGTAACTACCTATGAAATAGATGTGGCTGCGGGTACCAGAAATGCCACTTGTTGGGGTGTTTGCCCTCCTGCGGATACTTCTGGTCAAAACCCTATCCGAACCTCTGACCCCATCACCATCAACCCTTCTGCTATTGAATATTCTTTTGCAGGGCATTTGTATCCTGACGGGGTTTCAGGTTGTAGCCATTTTCGATATGTTTTTGAAGGGGTGAGTCCTGGTGGCACTACTTATATTGATTCTGTAGACTATTATGTGAATCATGGGGTGGCTTGTTCTACAGTTGGTGTTGAATCTGTTGAAAATAAGCAAAACTTCTTCAAGGTGTTTCCAAATCCAGCCAAAGAATATGTGAATATCCAGTTTAGTGCTGATGTACAAGCTACAGAAATTATGATTACTAATGTGTTGGGGCAAGTTGTAAAAACTCAGTTTGTAAATGCTGCAACTAACACCTTGGAAATTCCTGTAAATGATCTAAGTGCTGGAATTTACTTTGTTTCTGCAATTTTAGAAAATGAACAAAGGGTTACAGAAAGGATTCAAGTACACAAATAGTAAGAGATTTTTAATATTTAGAGAAGGAGGCAATAAAAAATTGCCTCCTTTTTTGTTTTCCTCCTCCCCTACCCTTAGCTTTAAGCAATGATCCTTAAAAATCATCCAAAAAAAATGACAGATAAAGAAAAAGCTTATGCCATAGCCAAACAACAAATGTATGATCATGATGCTTTTAGTCAGTGGTTGGGTATAGAAATTTTAGACTTAAATGTAGGATATGCTGTATTGCAAATGACGGTTCGAAAAGAAATGACCCAAGGTTTTGGTATTACACATGGTGGCATTACTTACTCCTTAGCAGATTCAGCCTTAGCCTTTGCTTCAAATGCCCATGGCCGGCAAAGTCTGTCTATTGAAACATCTATTGCTCATACCAAGGCTGTAAATCTAGGAGATCAAATTAAAGCAACTGCGACAGAACTTAGTTTGACCAACCGCATTGGTATTTATGATGTTAAAATCGAAAATCAAAGAGGTGAAATTGTAGCCCTATTCAGGGGCACAGTTTACCGAACATCAAAAGATTGGTCTTTAAATAAAGAATAATTTAATTAAAGAAATAAATAAATCATTAAATTGAAAGATTATGAAAGAAGCATACTTGGTGGATGGTGTACGTACTGCTATCGGAAATTTTAGAGGAAGCCTATCTACCATTAGAACTGATGATTTAGCGGCTTTAGTAATCAAAGAACTGGTAGCCCGTCATCCCAATATTCCCTTAGATGCTTATGATGATGTCATTATGGGCTGTGCTAATCAGGCTGGGGAGGATAATAGAAATGTAGCTCGGATGGCTTTATTGTTGGCAGGTTTGCCCTACTCTGTTCCTGGAGAAACTGTCAACCGTCTTTGTGCTTCAGGAATGTCTACAGTGATCCAAGCCAACCGTGCAATTAAAGCTGGTGATGGCGATATTTTTATTTCAGGAGGTGTTGAACATATGACAAGAGGTCCTTGGGTGATCTCCAAAGTTTCAAAACCCTTTGGACAGGATGCTCAAATGCATGATTCTAGTTTTGGATGGCGTTTTGTCAACTCCAAAATGCAGAAAATGTATGGGACTGATGGAATGGGCGTAACCGCAGAAAACTTAGTGGATCTATACAACATTAGTCGGGAAGACCAAGACAAATTTGCTTACTGGTCTCAAATGAAAGCAGCTAAAGCCCAAAAAGCAGGAATTTTGGCAGAGGAAATTATACAAGTAGAAATCCCTCAGCGTAAAGTAGATCCCATCATTTTCAATCAAGATGAGTTTATTAAACCTAATACGACTTTAGAGGTATTAGGGAAATTGAGAACAGCTTTCCGTAAAGAAGGGGGATCAGTTACTGCAGGTAATGCTTCTGGGTTGAATGATGGTGCTGCTGCTGCTATTGTAGCTTCTGAAACAGCAATAGAACAATATAATTTAAAACCTTTGGCTAGAATTGTGAGTTCTGCTGTGGTGGGAGTTGAGCCTAGAATTATGGGAATTGGTCCTGTCGGTGCTTCAAACAAAGCTCTAGCTAAAGCAGGTTTGACCTTAGATGATATGGATATTATTGAGTTGAATGAGGCTTTTGCTGCGCAAAGTTTGGCTTGTACTCGTGAAATGGGCTTAGCAGATGATGATCCTCGCATCAACCCTAATGGAGGGGCTATTGCGATTGGGCATCCTCTAGGAATGACGGGAACGCGTATTTTGCTTACAGCTGCTCGTGAGTTGCAAAGAAGAAATGCTAAATATGCCTTAGTTACTATGTGTATTGGGGTTGGTCAAGGCTATGCAACAATTATTGAAAGGGTATAATTTCATTAAATAAAGAATTAAGGATTTAAATAAAGAATATTATGGCTACACCTAAAAAACTACCTAATTATATTAAGGGTCAATGGATTGAGCATGATGGAGATGGTATTTTACAATACAATGCAGTAACGGGGGAGGCAATCTCTACGGTGAATGGAGATATGGATTTTGCAGAGGTGTTGGATTATGGTCGTAAAGTAGGAAATAAAAACTTGCGTAAAATGACCTTTTTGGAAAGAGGCTTGATGTTGAAAAAACTGGCCTTATTCCTTCACAAAAATCGTAAGAAGTATTATCCCATCAGTTATATGTCTGGTGCAACAAAAGGTGATAGCTGGATTGATATTGATGGAGGAATTGGGACACTTTTTGCCTATGCCTCTTTACGTAAAAAATTCCCTGCAGAGACCTTTTATGTAGATGGAGAAATGGTGGGTTTGTCTAAAGAAGGAACCTTTGTTGGACATCACATTATGGTGCCTAAGGCAGGTGTTGCAGTACACATCAATGCTTTTAATTTTCCGATTTGGGGAATGTTAGAAAAGTTGTCTGTAAATCTATTGGCAGGAATGCCTGCTGTTGTAAAACCTGCAGAACAGACCTCTTACCTCACTCAAGCTATGGTAAAAGACATCATCGATTCTGGCATTTTACCTGAAGGGGCTTTACAGTTGGTCTGTGGATCGGGCATTGGGATCTTAGACACAGTGAATGCTCAAGATGTGGTGACGTTTACAGGTTCTGCACATACTGGGAGAATGCTGAAGTCCTTGCCTCAAATCATCAATAATGCAGTAACCTTCAATATGGAGGCTGATTCTTTAAACTGTTCTATTTTGGGAGAGGACGCGACTCCTGATACAGAGGAATTTAAACTTTTTATCAAAGAAGTACATCGAGAAATGACGGTAAAATGTGGTCAGAAATGTACTGCTATTCGTCGTATTATTGTTCCTGAAAATTTAGTAGAGGATGTACAGTTGGCGCTTTCGGCTCGCTTGCAAAAAACCACTATTGGAGCTCCTGAAACCGAAGGCGTTCGTATGGGATCTTTAGCCAGTCATGAACAAATGGAAGAGGTATTGAAATCTGCAAAAACATTGGCTGAAGAAAATGAGTTGGTCTATGGTAGTTTTGAGCGCAATTTTAAAGTTTTAGGAGCTGATGTAAATAAAGGCGCCTTTTTAGAGCCATTCTTATTTGTTAATGACAATCCATTCCAAAAAGAGAAGGTACATCATGTAGAAGCTTTTGGTCCTGTTTCAACCATTATGCCTTATAAAAACCTAGAGGAGGCGATTGAAATAGCCAATATGGGCAAGGGGTCTCTAGTAAGTTCCATTGCTACTTATGATGACCAAATTGCCAAGAAATATGTTTTGGGAGCTGCTGCTTATCATGGTCGTATTCTAGTACTCAACCGTGAGTCTGCAAAAGAAAGTACTGGGCATGGTTCTCCAATGCCAATGATGGCACATGGTGGTCCTGGTCGTGCTGGTGGTGGTGAAGAAATGGGAGGTGTACGTGGCGTAAAACACTATTTGCAGCGTACTGCGATCCAAGGTACTCCAACAACTATTACAGCTTTGACAGGTGTTTACCAATATGGTGCAAAAGGAAAAGAGGATTTGGTACATCCATTCCGCAAGCATTTTGAAGAAATTGAGGTTGGGGAAACTTGGATTACTGCTAAACATACTGTTACGGTTGCTGATATTGTAAACTTTGCCAATGTGAGTGGAGATCATTTTTATGCACACACTGATGAAACTTCTTTAGAAGGAACGATTTTCGAAGGTCGTGTAGCTCATGGCTATTGGGTTTTAGCCAAGGCTGCTGGTTTATTTGTGGAAGCTAAGAAAGGACCTGTTCTTTTGAATTATGGAATTGATGAATGTCGATTTACCAAGCCTGTGTATCCTGGAATGACCATAGGTGTACGTTTTACCTGCAAAGAAAAAATTGATCAAGAAAAGAAAAGTGAGGATGATATTGCAAAAGGTATTGTGAAGTTTATGGTGGATGTGTATGATGAAACTGGGGAGACCTGTGCTTTGGCTACGATTTTGACGATGGTGAAAAAGTTGGATCAGGATGGGGAGGTGATACAGTAGGATATTTTTTTTAATTTCACACGAAGCCACAAAGACACTAAGTCACAAAGGAAATGAACAGAGTTCATAGATAGCTACGTAGAGTAATTTTTTAGTATAGACTTGACTTTATCAATCTTTTCCGATAAACTGTCCGCTAAATATTTCTTCACTCTAATTAGAACTAATTATGGATCCAGAATTTTTAATTAAAGAGCTTATTGACATTGCATTTAATATTCATGTAGATTTAGGTCCAGGACTTTTAGAATCTGTTTATGAGGCTGCTTTTGCTTATGAATTACAAACTAGAGGATGGTCATATCAACGCCAAAAACCAATAAAGGCCTACTATAAAGGAATCGATTTAGGAATTGGGTTTAGGGCGGATTTTATTGTAGAAAACCTAGTAGTTGTAGAGCTTAAATCGGTAGAGACTTTAGCAAAAGTACATTATAAACAAGTCTTAACCTATTTAAAATTAACAGATAATAGGTTTGGGATATTACTGAATTTCAATGCTGGACTTATGAAAGACGGCATTAAGCGTATTGTGAATGGCTACTAAGGCTTTGTGTCTTAGTGGCTTTGTGAGAATCTTTAGCCAATTAACAATAAAACGAACAAAATGGAAGATAAAACCTTATTAGGGTCGGTAAATGTAGACATTCAAGATGGCATAGCCACCATCACATTTTTTCACCCATCACACAATTCCCTGCCAGGAAAACTATTAGCAAAATTAGCAAATAGCATTACAGAAACAGGAGAGAAAGCAGATGTGAAAATTATCATTCTAAAAAGTGGTGGTGAACGTACCTTTTGTGCAGGAGCAAGTTTTGACGAATTGATTTCGATCAAAGATGATGCAACAGGCAAAGCCTTCTTTAGTGGTTTTTCAGGCGTAATCAATGCTTGTAGAACTTGTAAAAAACTCATCATTGGACGAGTACAAGGTAAAGCTGTTGGGGGTGGTGTAGGTGTGGTTTGTGCTACAGATTACTGCTTTGCCACAAAATTTGCTTCAGTGAAATTGAGTGAATTGGCGATTGGAATCGGCCCCTTTGTGATTGGGCCAGCTGTACAGCGTAAAATTGGGTTATCAGCTTTTTCTCAAATGGCCTTGGATGCAAAGAGCTGGTACTCTGCTGAGTGGGCAAGAGATAAGGGAATGTTTACACATGCATTTGATTCTACGAAAGAAATGGATGAGGCTGTGGCTAAATTTGCCAAAGAAATGGCCAACTCCAATCCAGAAGCTTTGGCCTTATTGAAGAAGGTGTTTTGGGAAGGAACCGACAATTGGGGAGAAGTTATGGCAGAGCGTGCTGCGATGAGTGGTCGCTTGGTGCTTTCAGACTTTACAGTGAATGCCATCAATGCTATTAAGCAGAAAAGCTAGTTTTTAGGAGAAGGCGTAGCGATGTGGAGTGGTGGACTGAAAGGACAGACTATGACTGAAAGGATATAGGCCGAACGAATAGCCCCAAAGGGGTGCCTTTGGCATGAGCCACAAAACGTAGCGACCCTTTAGGTGCCCCAAATAAATATTAAAAATCAGAGAGTGGAAATCAGTGTAGTATTGGTTTTCACTCTTTTATTTAAATCAACAAATCATTATTTAAAGAATTAAAGAAATAAATAAAATGATATTTGAGTTTAATGGTTATCGCCCTGTGGTACATAAAACTGCTTTTGTACATCCCCAAGCCAATGTAACAGGAGATGTTATTATAGGTAAAGATTGCTATATAGGTCCGGGAGCTGTATTGAGAGGAGATTGGGGGCAAATATTAGTTGCTGATGGTTGTAACATTCAGGAAAATTGCGTGGTGCATATGTTTCCAGGAAAGTCAGCTGAATTTGAGGAGGGGGCACATATTGGGCATGGTGCCATTATTCATGGAGCCAAAGTGGGCAAAAATGTTTTGGTTGGAATGAATGCAGTGTTAATGGATGATGTAGAGATTGGCGCAAATTCTATTATAGGAGCATTGAGTTTTGTCAAAGCCAATATGGTGATTCCTCCAAAATCTTTGGTGGTTGGGAATCCTGCTAAAATCATCAAAGAGGTAAGTGATCAAATGATTGCTTGGAAAACTAAAGGCACCCAATTATATCAACAACTTCCCAAAGATTGTCATAACAGTTTGAAGCTATGTGAACCTCTTAGAGAAGTGGAAGAAAACCGCCCTCCCAAATTAGAAAACTTCTTCAAAACTTGGGAAGATGAGAAAGATAAATAATTTTTTATCGGCGGTAATACAGTGTTAATCGAACTTTTCATTTTTTCTAGTTAAGAAATTCCTAAGGCTGTAACTTTTGAAGGGGGAAATGAGTCTTACATATATAAGCGACACAAAAAGCATACAAGTTGCTTGATTCCATAAAACATCTATTACAACAAAATTCCAAAAAAGGCAAATTGGGATAATAGAATTTCTATGCCTTTACTAAACCTAAAACAGAAAAATATGAAAAAGTTAGCATGCCTTAGTTTGATTTTCTTCTTGAGTTTCTTCATGATGAATACTACTTATGCCCATCCAAATTCCCCAGATCGTCTAGCAAAAATTATTCAGATTCAAGGAAAGGCTAATGTTGAAAATGCCTTGAATGCTGCAAAGGCTCATCCTACCAACCAGTTGGAATTGGGTATTCTATTTTTCAAATTGGCAGAAGAGAAACGCCATAACCAAGACAAAACATGGATAGAAGATCTTAAAAAAGCTTATACCATCCTAAGCATTTTAAAAAGCGCACCTCAATTAGAGGAATCGTTAAAACCATATTTGGGAAGTTATCATGCCGCAGCAATGGCTTGGTTGGGAGCAAATACCTACAAAACAAGTTTGGTAACAGCAGCTTGGCAGGCATTTGATCAGCTAGAAGAGGAATATGGGAAAGAGGAACTTATTGTTGGTCTTTTACAAGCTAAAATAGCTGCAGAACTACCTTATTTCCACAATAGAAAGCATTTTGCCAAGAAGGTTTTAACTCAAATGATAGAACAATATGAAAGCAACAGTGATATTAGCAACCCTTTATTGATGGCTCAAATCTACCGTTATTGGGTACAATTGAACCCCAAAAAGACTCAGCAGGCTAAAAGATATTTAGAAAAAGCAACTATTTTGGAAAGACAAGCAGTATAGTCCAAGATTTCCTTTCTTTAAACCTAGGTAGCCTTTGGGCTACCTTTTTTATTTTTTATAAAAATATTTCAGGCTAAAACCCTTTGTTTATCAAGTTTTTAAGACCTTTGTATAAGTTTTTTAAGATAAAAAGTAACTTTTTTTTGAGGAGGCTGTAACTTTTGGGAAGGACTAAGCGTCTCACTAATGAAAGCAATATAAA
>CAZOLU010000013.1:18353-22131 GCA_964580485.1 uncultured Saprospiraceae bacterium
AAAACTATTTATTTACGAGCTTATTTTATTGTGACTACAAAAGAATATAACAGATGTGTAGAGGATTTTTCGGATAGAGTGTTTCGCTTCATTCTGAAGAATATCAAAAATAAAGCTGATGCAGAAGATGTGGTGCAGATGGCATTTGAACGTCTGTGGAAAAATAGAGAGGGAATCAAGACAGAAAGTGCAAAGTCTTTTCTTTTTACTACAGCATATCGTTGTATGGTTGATATGATTCGTAAAAATAAGCGAATGAGCTTTCATGAAGAATTTCCAGAAGGAAAAGAAGCTTTTGCTAAAGATCTGAATGAGGGGTTTGAAACTAGAGAACTGATTGAATTAGGATTGAAAGAACTATCTGAAATCCAAAGATCTGTTTTAATGCTAAGGGATTATGAGGGGTACAGTTATAAGGAGATTGCAGCAATTACAGAAATCACAGAAGCACAAGTGAAGGTATATATCTTCAGAGCCAGAAAAAAATTACAAGCATTTATAAAAAGCGCCCATGAAGCGGCATAACTCCATCATAAAAATGACTATTACAAACGATAATTATGAGTTTTATGCATTAGATTATCTTGAGGGAAATCTAGATGCAACTACTCAAAAAGCAATGGATGCTTTTCTGCAAAAACACCCTGAACTGCAAGCAGAAATGGAGGATATGCAGGAGTTTGTGGTGTTGGAGGCTGAAGAAGAGCTGGTTTTTGAGAAAAAAGCGAGCTTGAAAAAAGCACTAGTTTCTGATGCGGTTTCAAGCAAAGGAGCTTTTGTACTGCCTGTTTGGTTGCGTTATGCAGCTGCTGCTGCCATCATCTTGGGGTTGATCTTTGGTGTAACTCAACTCACAAGACCAGGACAAGTATCAAAAGAGATAAAATTGGTAGAGCAAAAAAATCCAACTCCTCCAAAATCTGAAAAAACGACTATTTTACCTCCAACGGAAAACGATCATGTAGCTGATTTAGAAATAGTGGAGGAACTTGCCAAACAAGAACGTACTCCCCAAAAGCGCGAAACAAAACCAAGAGCAGTTGTACCCGTAGAGCCAATGGAAAAAGAAGAGCTTGTGGTTGAAAATCAAGCCACTCAGGAAAAAATAAAGCTACCTGAAGAAATAAAACCCATTGTTGAGTCTGAGCCATTAAAAGAAAAAGTTCTCAACAAACAACGAGCATACTCTACAGAAAGTATTGCTGCAATTGATACAGATGTACAAGTTCTAGCTTTCAAAACAGCACAACGAAATGCTGTGGTGGAGATGAGCTTATTACATGAAAGTCAGCTCTTGGTAGAGGCTTTATCTACTCCTCCTAGTCAAAAAGCTAAACAATGGAAAACACCTTTTGGAACAATCAAATGGAAAGAGGTGGCTAATGCTCTAACTCCAGAGTCGTATTTTGCCTCTAAATAGGTTGTTGTAAGGAAATCACCTAATCGTATTGTAATTGTAATTGAACAAGTCTTATAAAGCTTGTATGGGCATCTTATATCTTGATTAAAAACTTAAAAACCAAAATATTATGAAAAAGCTATTCTTTTTTTGTTCTCTACTCTTTGTCAGTATTGGATTGTCTGCACAAGAAGCACCCCAAGATTCTAGCATTATAGATCACGACAGCACTAAACAAACTAAGGTTACTGAATTTAGTCTTAGTTTGGGTAAGAAAAATGTGAAAACTCGTTTTTTGATGTTGGATTTGGGAGTTAATTCCTATGGTAATGAGGGGAATTTAAATCTTCCCACTACCTTAGAAACCTATGAGCTAAGACATGGGCGTTCAATTGAAGTAAACCTACATGTTTATCGCCAACGTATTAAAATTGGCAAGGGCTATTTTAACATCGAACATGGGTTCTCCTTTGATTTCAACCATTATGCATTTCAAAATCCTGTCACATTTAACACAGATCCTACAGAGGAGTTTGTCATCAACAATAATCTAGATATTCAACGAAGTCGCTTGTTTATTTCCAATATGGTTTTACCTCTAATGCTACACTTTGAAACCAACCCCAAACGACTAAGCAAGTCTTTTCATTTTGGTGTAGGTGCTTATGGTGCTTTGCGCTTGGGATCTAACCTAAAAACAAGGGACTCTGATCGAGGAAGAAATAAAATTGTAAATAACTTTGATTTGAATGATTTTAGTTATGGCTTACGAGCGGAAATGGGTTATGGTCCCATCAACCTTTATACAAAGGTGGCATTTATCGATCTATTCAAGGATGGCACCAATCGTCCAAACTTAACCCCCTTTAGTGTAGGATTTGTGTTGATCCCATTTTAGGCAGTTGTAGGGTATATTAAATTTAAAATTAAATAAACCGGAGTCATCCCTTAAATCTACCAAAGTGGTGGTAGCATAATTCAGTAGCTTTAAATCAACTAAGTAGTAGAGACTTCTAGACACTAGACTTAGAGACCCAAAGACAGGATGATATACGTCTTGTCTTTAGGTCTCTTAGTCTAGCATCTACCCCCAAAGGGATACTCATGGTATAGTCTGGCCTAGGATGCCAAACAAGTGCAATATTTAATCTGCTTCATGGGATCGAGATAAGGGATAATTCATGTTTGTTCTGAAATACTAGCTGGTCTACCCTAAGCAACAATAATAGTTAGCTCATCAAGAAAATAGGAATCTCACTTTTTGGTGGGGTTCTTTTTTTGCCCATTAAAATATTCTTTAATTAAATTTTTAAAGAAATATTTATTATCATTAGTTTTTAAGAAATTCATTTTTATTCGGTACAAACCCCTATATTTATTGGTAGTAATATAATTTTTATTTAATTAAAGATTTAAAGAATGACAATCTATATAGGTGTTGTTTCCCAAAAAGGGGGAGTTGGTAAGAGTACAGTTACTCGAATGCTAGCGAGGGAATATGCAGCAGCAGGCTGGCAGGTAAAGATTGCAGATATGGATATTTCGCAATCTACAAGTTTTAATTGGAATAGTCGGCGATTGCAAAATGAAGTAGAGCCTACCATCTCAGTAGAACAGTTTGGCCAAGTCAAACGTGCCTTGAAAACGGCAGCAAACTATGATCTTTTAATTTTTGATGGTGCCCCTAGTTCCAACATCCATACCCTAGATATTGCTAGAGCAAGTGATATTGTCATTATACCAACAGGTACTGCTCTAGATGACCTCGAACCCACCATTAAATTGGCTCATGAATTGAAAAAGAAAAAAATTCCAAAAGAAAAGATTGTTGTGGTTTTGTCTAGGGTGGGAAGTAGTAGTTCAGAGTTGGAGGAAGCTATTGACTATATCAACATCTCAGGTTATAAGCTTATAGAGGGTCATATTCCTGAAAAAACAGCTTTTCGAAGGGCTAGTGATATGGGCTTGGCAATTACGGAAACTTCCTATGATAGTTTGAACGATAAAGCAGATCAAGTTGCACAAGGAATTATTGATTATTTACAAGAATTATCAACTAAAAAATAAACAAAGTAATGGCTAAAATACCTCGAAAAAAAACTACTAAAGGAAAACCTCCTAAAGAAACGGTATCAAGTGAAAATCTACACAAACCAAGTCATGAGAAAAAAGTAGCACTCAACTTTTTGGTAGAAGCAGACTTTCGTAAAGCATTGAAAACTTATGCGTTAGAGCAGGATATGTCTATGGTGCAACTACTACGCACAATGTTTGAATTTTATAAATCTCAACACTAAAGCCTAAATAAATAAAGAATTATTTATTTACTGGGATTACGCAGTCCAAAAATTTTGAAAATAAGAAATAAAAACAAGTATT
>CAZOLU010000014.1:0-22084 GCA_964580485.1 uncultured Saprospiraceae bacterium
AAAACAGAGGATTGACAAAAAATATACGACATCAAATATTGAAATTGGTATAATGATAATAGTAAAAAGCCTGCCGCACATTAGAAACAACATGCTAACAGGCATTCCCATTTAGACTTACAAAACTGTGTGCTCTTCGTTCAGGTAGTTACTTTTCAACATTTTTTCAGCTGCTGAAGCTGCTGCATCTTTGTTAGAGTCCAATTGAATAGCCTTGTGTAAATAACGCTCAGCTTGGTCTTTGTACTTTTTTTGTGAATGTAATTCTACCCAGGAAACGTAAACAAAACTCATGGCTTTAGGAGTAGAATAACTCTTATCTAAACCATATTTATCTATTAGTTCGCTGTAGTCTTGCTTTGCTAGTTTACGTTTTGTATAAGGAAAAGGCAGTTGTTCTGCTACTTTTGCTCTCATGTATAATGGCAGGTAACTCTCCTCTCCAAAGCGATCAATCGCTTGCTCAAACAGGGCAAAGCCCTGATCTACCATAGTCGTATTTTTATATGCTGCACCCAACATAGTTGTTGTCGAAGCATGATAAGCTTTTGCATAAGGCAGCAATTCAGAATGTTTAACGGATTCAGTTACCATAATTGTCAAAATAGTATAAGCTTCTTCTGCTAATTCAAGACGTTCAGCCTCCCAAGTATCAGTATATAATAAAGCTGCATCATGATACAAAATGCTTAATTTCAACTTATTGAGTGCTGTTGGATTTTCTTTGGTAATCGTTTTTTGTGTCTCCAATTGCTTTAAGGTGCTATACGATTTTACTTGGTCAAATAACAAAAATAAGTTTTCTTCAGATTTTACAAAAGCTAGTAGTACTGAATTTCAACACTATACGAAATTAAATATATTGAATACTATAAGAAAAAAGGATTCAACCAAGTAAAAGCGTATAGAGCCTGCTTTAACAATTGTGTACTATTCCCAATATCCATAATTTGTGCTAAATCTTCTTACACACTTATGTGAGAAGTAAATGCTACGTTTTGAGCAGTTTGTGCTTGTACTAAAATGGGAAAAATAAGAAAGGCTATCAGGCTAAAAACTAAATTTTGCTTTTTCATGGTTGTTGGTTTGTTTATGTGCTAAAAGGTTCAATTGTATAGTTTCAGACATAGGGATACCATTCACCTGATTTCTGTTTTCAGAAATTTAGTGCCTTTTTTTTAAGACTTATTAAATGGAATTGTCGGATATGTCCGATCCTATATGTTGGTTGTAAAATGCATCACATCATTATGATTGCGTCGTACATCCATAAGACTCATAAGGGGCTTAAAAAGTTACAGCCTTAAGCTATTCTTAACTAAAAAAAATCAACTACTTATAAAAGTATTTGATTTTCAGTCGTAAAAATTATAATATATTTACCTTTATTAACTATTTTTTTCGGTCTTCCCATGTTTGAAAAAAATATTTTTGCCGTTTTGGGCGATCTTTTTCTATTTCCCGCAAGGGTTCACATTCTTTCAATGTAGCATAACATTCCTTGGGTAATTGTTGGTATAATTTGGTTCCTTCTGTTTTCCAGGCAATCATTTGGTCACTCACTTCTTTTATCACTTTAGCTGGGTTTCCAACCACTAAGGATTTCGGCGGGATAATTTTGTTGGCTGGGACAAAAGCCAATGCTCCAACTATGGAATTTTCGCCAACTTCCACATCATCCATGAGTACAGCATTCATGCCCACCAGGGCATTTTTGCCTACCTTGGCTCCATGAATAACTGCTCCATGCCCAATATGGGCAGCCTCTGCAAACTCAGCTGACTTGCCTGGAAACATGTGTACCACACAGTTTTCCTGAATGTTGCAGCCATCAGCCAAAATAATTTCGCCCCAATCGCCTCGCAAGACGGCTCCCGGGCCGATATAGCAATCCTTGCCAATAATCACATTCCCTGTTACATTCGCTTGTGGATGCACAAAAGAAGACTCGTGGATAACTGGCCGATAACCATTAAATTCGTAAGTCATTGTTTTTAGATATTTTACCTGATACTTGTTACTAAAATACCTACTACTTATTTACTCTTAATTGCATTGATTGCATTCACGGTAAAATCAGACAACACCAAACGGCCACTCATGGCCGCTCGTTCAGCCATTACCTCATCCCAGTTTTCAGTACCTTTCCAGAAAATCTCTTTCAAGTGAGTTAAGGCTTCCGGATTTGAATCAGCTAAGGTTTTTGCAAATTCGTCCAAAGCTTTGTCCATCTCTTCCGCAGAGTCAAAAATGTGGGTATACATCCCCTTTTCTTGCGCCCATTCAGCCGAGTACCAGGATCTGGCATCCAATGCCATTTGGGAAAAGGCCGAAAGGCCTACTTTTCGCTCCACAGCTGGCCCAATCACAAAAGGCCCAATTCCAATAGCCAATTCACTCAATTTGACAGCTGCAAACTTGGTAGCAAAGCAGTAATCTGTGGCGCAGGCCACTCCAACACCTCCTCCTACAGCTTTACCCTGCACGCGCCCAATAATAATCTTCGGACATTTGCGACAAGCATTGATTACTCCTGAGAATCCGCTAAAGAATTTTTTACCTGTCGCCTCATCCTTGATAGAAATCAACTCATCGAAGCTGGCACCCGCACAGAAGGTGCGGTCTCCTCCACTTTTCAGCACAATCACATGTACATCATCTCGCTCGCCTGTTTCCGTGATGGTCTTAGCTAGTTTGGCTAATAATTTCCCTGGAAGGGAATTATGAGATGGGTGAAAAAATGTAATGGTTGCTATATGATTTTCAATGGACAGATCAACTGATCCTAGTAAAGTTTTATCTTGCATAATATTTTGTTTTAGAATCAAGAATCAAGTTACAAGTACCTTGAAACATGGAACCTACAACTCTCAACATAAAATAATTACCAAATTAGCACATCAGCACATTACCAAATTACTGAATCACCTCCCCACTCTGATCCACCTTCTTCACCATCGTCAGAATTGTAGCTAAGGCACAGGTTTCACCTGTTTCATCATAAACATCCACCATAAATTTCACAATTCCTTTGGCAATATCATCCTCACTTTTCTTTTCCTGATCAATTTTCTCTTTGACAGTAAATCGCACACCAATCGTCATTCCAGGATAGACAGGTTTAGTAAAGCGACATTCATCAATCCCATAATTCAATAAAACAGGTCCCTTCTTAGCATCTACAAAAAGGCCTGCGGCCTTAGCCAACACCCAATAGCCGTGCGCTACGCGCCCTTCAAAAATGGTTTCATCCAGCGAAGTCTCATCAGTATGCGCATAAAAATGATCCCCACTCACATTAGCAAAATTGACAATATCTGCAACTGTGACAGTGTGTTTGGCTGTAATCCAGGTTTCCCCAACTTCCAACTCCTCAAAATGCTTGCGGAAAGGATGCACCAAATCTTCTTTGGGTTTACCACCATATTGATACACATTGGTAATAGCTGTAAGTGAGGTAGGAGTTCCCTGAATAGCTGTGCGCTGTAAGTAGTGTTTCACACCACGAACACCGCCCATTTCTTCGCCACCTCCTGCGCGGCCCGGGCCGCCATGTGCCATCAATGGCATGGGAGATCCATGACCAGTACTTTCTTTAGCTGATTCGCGATTCAACACTAAAATTCGGCCATGATAAGCTGCGGATCCCAGCACATATTGCTTGGCAATATTATCATCATAAGTAGCAATTGAGCTCACCAAAGATCCTTTGCCCATATTGGCAATTTCAATAGCTTCCTCTATAGTTTTATAGGGCATAATAGTCGATACAGGCCCAAAGGCCTCTACAGTGTGCACTTTTTGTTTCTCAAATGGATTCTCATTCACAAAAAGAAAAGGTGCTAAAAAGGCTCCCTTATTCACATCAGCCCCCAATACCTCAAAGTCACGCTCAAAATTACCATAAACCAACTCATTTTCTTCTTTCAATACATTCACTGACTTCAGTACCTCATTCATTTGCTCATGGCTAGCCAATGCCCCCATGCGTACTCCCTCGGTTTCAGGAGCTCCAATCGTTGTTTTTTGCAAACGGGCAGAAAGAGCTAATTGTACATCTTCAACTAGGTTTTCAGGAACAATGATGCGACGAATCGCTGTACATTTTTGACCAGCTTTTACGGTCATTTCGCGATGTACCTCCTTAATAAAGAGTTTAAACTCTTCGGTATCTGGAGTAGCATCTGCACCTAAGACTGAGCAGTTCAATGAGTCAGCTTCCATGTTGAAAGTAACTGAATTGTTGATAATTTGAGGCATAGATTTGAGCATGCGGCCCGTATGGGCCGAACCCGTGAAAGTCACCACATCCTGCTCATTGACGGTATCTAAGATACCTACGCCTGAACCACAAACCAGCTGTAAAGCTC
Organism: uncultured Saprospiraceae bacterium; assembly: GCA_964580485.1. Classification (GTDB taxonomy): domain Bacteria; phylum Bacteroidota; class Bacteroidia; order Chitinophagales; family Saprospiraceae; genus Saprospira. The sequence continues at coordinate 4,371 of CAZOLU010000014.1, forward strand.
CGTCTGGCAAAATGCCAGACTCAATAATGTCTTTGACCATGGCCTGTGTGAGGAAGGAGGTTTGTTCAGCAGGCTTGACCACGGCCGGCATGCCGGCCAATAAGTTCACTGACAACTTCTCCAGCATTCCCCAAATGGGAAAATTAAAAGCATTGATATGCACTACCACTCCAGCCTTTGGCACCATAATGTGATGGCCAATAAAAGTACCTTCTTTAGACAGCTGGACGGTTTCCCCATCTACATAAAATACCTCATCTGGAAATTTTTTACGCAAGCTTGCATAGGCAAACAAGGTTCCAATTCCTCCATCAATATCAATCCAGCTATCACCTTTCGTTGCCCCCGTCATGTAACTAATGGGATAGTACTTCTTGCGATTTTTGTGTAAAAACAAAGCCAGTTTTTTCAGCATCAAGCCTCTTTCCAGAAAAGTCATTTTCCGCAAATTCTGATTGCCCACGTTACGACCATAATCCAATATAGCCGCAAAATCCATGTCTTCTGTATTTACTGTTGAGATCACCTCACCTGTCACAGAGTTATACTGCTGAATCCCATCACCACTATGCTCTACCCACTTTCCCTGAATATAATTTGGAAGTTTTTGAACGCTTGCCATAATTCTTTATTTCTTTATTTAATGAATTCTTTATTTGTATTAGTTGCGAGTTGTATGTGTCTTGAAACTTGGAACATACAACTTGTAACACATTAAACCCTCTCCAAAATCGTTGCATAACCTTGTCCAACACCCACACACATAGTCACTAAGGCATATTTTTTATTTTGATGGTGTAATTCTTTAGCTGCTGAGAGGAGGATGCGTGCACCTGTCATGCCTAATGGATGCCCAATGGCGATAGCTCCTCCATTTGGATTGATCCTAGGATCATTATCAGCTAATCCCAGCTCGCGGGTACAGGCCAAACTTTGCGCAGCAAAGGCTTCGTTGAGCTCAATGATATCCATATCATCGAGCGAAAGGCCAGCCTTTTCCAAGGCTTTTTGGGAGGCCCCTACGGGGCCGATACCCATGATTCGGGGTTCCACCCCGACTACTGCCGAGCTCACAATGCGAGCCAATGGCTCTAAGCTATATTTGTTGACAGCCTCTTCAGAGGCTATTAAGTTCACAGCGGCGCCATCGTTCAAGCCTGAGGCATTGCCAGCAGTGACAGATCCGCCTTCCTTGCGGAAGGCTGCCCGCAACTTGGCTAAAACTTCAACAGTTGTATTGGGCTTAATAAATTCGTCCTGATCAAAAATAATGGGCTCTTTCTTGCGTTGTGGGATGCTTACTGCCACAATCTCTTCAGCCAAACGGCCTTCTTTCTGCGCTTTCGCTGCTTTCATTTGCGACCAATAGGCAAATTGATCCTGATCTTCCCGACTGATCTTGTACATCTCCACCAAGTTCTCGGCTGTAAAGCCCATACCTTCTGTGCCGTACAACTCCTCCATTTTGGGGTTGATAAAGCGCCAGCCAAAGCTGGAATCATATAACTTAGAATCATTTCCAAAAGGTTTAGCAGATTTGGACATGACCCAAGGGCCACGTGTCATATGTTCTACTCCTCCTGAGAGGAATAAGTCCCCATCACCAGTTTTAATTGCCCGATTGGCATGAATAGCCGCTGACATTCCAGAAGCACAAAGACGATTGACCGTCTCGCCAGGCACTGTAAATGGCAGCCCTGCCAACAAAAGAGACATCCTTGCTACGTTCCGATTGTCTTCTCCAGCCTGATTGGCACAGCCCATGATTACGTCATCATAAGCCTCCAAAGGAATATTCTCAAAACGCCCAATCAATTCTTTGATCACAATAGCCCCTAAATCATCTGTGCGTACAGGTGACAAAGTACCTCTGAATTTACTGATTGCGGTGCGTACACCATCTACCAAAAATGCTTCTTTCATATAATGATTTATTTATTTCTTTAAATAATGAATTCTTTATTTTCAACCTTCCAACTTGGGTCCCGGGTCTCAGGTCTCACGTCTAAATCACCCAGTTTTTAGACGTTCGATACACTGTTCCCTTAAACAAAGCCACCACCTCTTTATCTTGGTTTTCAATTTTCACCTCATAAATACCAATGCGATTGGTTAAATTGAGCTCTTTGGCAGTTGCAGTCAATTGATCACCTACATTGACGGCTAAAGTATGTGAAATAGATGTTTCAATAGACAAACTTTGCCGACCATGAGCGTTGGAAGCAAAGGCTAGTGCGCTGTCTGCCAGCGAATAGGTAATGCCCCCATGGGCAATCCCAAAACCCTGCGTCATTTCCTTCCGCAAAGTCATTTGTAACACAGCATATCCAGCATCCAAATCTAAAATTTCAATTCCCAGCCATTGACTAAAAGCATCCTTGTCAAACATCTGCTTTTTAGCAACAGCATAAGCTTTTTCTTTGCTATCCATAAAAAGTTTCTCCTTTTTTAGCCATTCTTCGCAGTAATGGACTACAGCGATAGCGATCTTCATGGTATTCGTCATATAGTGCATCCAAACCATCCACTACCTCTTGAATGCCGATTTCATCGGCCCATTGCAACAAACCTTTTGGATAATTTACGCCTTTGGTCATGGCTAAATCAATATCTTCTCTGGAAGCAACATTCAAAAATAAAGCATCCGCAGCCTCATTGATCAACATTGTAACCACCCGATTTTTGATTTGCTGACCTAAAGCCTCATCTTTATTAGGTTCAGGGTTTTCAGCATTTTCACCATAATTGTAATACCCTTTGCCGGATTTCCGGCCCAAATAGCCCGCTTCGGACAAACGCTTCTGCGTAAACGCAGGTTTGTAGCGTGGATCATAATAAAAAGCTTTGAAAACGGTCTCTGTTACTGTGTAGTTAATATCATTTCCAATATAATCCATCAAGGTGAATGGCCCCATTCTAAAGCCTCCTAACTCCTTCATCGCCCAATCAATTGTGGCCACATCGGCCACGCCCTCCTCCAAAATCCGCAAGGACTCGCCATAAAATGGCCGCGCCACGCGATTCACAATAAAGCCAGGCGTATCTTTAGCAATCACTGTGATTTTACCCCAAGCATCAATCAATGACTTTGCTTGATTCAGTGTGTGGGTGGAGGTTTGGATAGCAGGGATAATTTCCACCAGCTTCATCAGCGGAGCAGGATTGAAAAAGTGGATGCCAATCACTCGCTCAGAAAGGCGGCAAGCCGCCGCAATCGAAGCTACAGAAAGCGAAGAAGTATTAGTCGCCAAGATACAGTCCTCAGCTACAATACCTTCTAATTCAGCAAAGACCTTCTTTTTAATATCGAGGTTTTCAATAATCGCCTCAATCACTAATCTACAATCTGCAAAAGCTTGCATATCATCTACCACTGTGATGCGCTTGTAAATCCCAGTTTTCTCCTCGGCCGTAATACGGCCTTTTTCCACCAGTCTTGCTAAGATTTTTTTTAGCTTGGCTAATGCCTTTTCAATGGTTTCTTTATTAGTATCAAATAAAACCACTTCATGTTGATTGGTAGAAGCCACCTGAGCAATTCCACTGCCCATTGAGCCCGCACCTAAAACACCTATTTTCATGTTCAAAATTTTTTGTAAAAATTTTGAGTTGTGAGTTTCATGTTACAGGTTGCAAGAATAACTATAACTTGCAACTCATAACCTGAAACTTTCAACTCCCAATCACTCCCCTTTAAATTCGGGTTTTCTTTTTTCTAAAAAGGCGTTTACGCCTTCATTATAATCATAGCTTTGACTTGCTTTGATTTGATATTCGCCTTCCATCGCTAATTGATCTTCCAAGTTATTGCTCAAACCAGCATTGATGAGCTCTTTGGTCATCGCAAATGCCTTGGTAGGCATTTTGGCAAGTTTGCCAGCTAATTTTTGCACAGTTTCCTCAAATTGCTCATCCTCCACCGCTTGATAAATCAACCCAATATCAGCTGCTTCCTGAGCAGTCACTTTGTTGCTCAACATCATCATAGCGGTAGCACGTTGCAGACCCACCAAACGGGGCAAAAAGAAAGTCCCGCCACTATCGGGAACAAGCCCAATTTTACTAAATGCCTGCGTAAAGCTAGCTGAGGCCTTGGCGAGGGTCATATCACAAGCGAAGGAGATGTTGGCGCCAGCGCCAGCTGCTACGCCGTTTACGGCGGCAATCACAGGCTTTTTGTTCGTTCTGATGGCCAAAATAATGGGATTGTAATGCTCCTTGAGAATCATCTCAAAAGTCACCCCATTATCTTCTGTAGCTTCCACCAAGTCTTGCCCGGCACAGAAGGCTTTGCCTTCCCCTGTCAGCACAATAGCACGCACCTCTTTATCTTCTGAACAGTCCTTGAGTGCAGCAATCAGTGCAAAGGCCATTTCGCGATTAAAACTATTGAACGCCTTGGGGCGATTGAGGGTTAGAGTAGCTACCCCGTTTTCTTTGTTAATTTTTAAGGTATCTGACATCTTTTTTGATTTGATGATTCGATAATTTGGTAATTTGGTAATTACAGACCAAAGACCTTAGACTGGAGACTGAGAGATGTCTCACAACGCGAGTGAAGTTAAGAATTTTATTCTATTTCTGATAGAATAAAAGGATTGATTCCAATAAAATATTGGAATTTACTTAATTTACCCAAATTTTAAGTAAGGAACAGGTAAAAAGGGGCTTATGAATACTTTGAGGAGTATTCTCAGGTGTTTTTAGACTAATTTTAAGGGGGTTTACTTGTTATATTTTAATGACATTTAAAATAGTCAAAGGGTTCTTTGCAGTCCTGACATTGGTATAAGGCCTTGCAGGCCGTGGAACCAAACTGGCTAATTTGCTTGGTGTTGGTGGATTCGCAATGGGGGCAGGGCACCTGCGGTGCCTCTTGAAACAGCGCATCAATGCGCTTTTGGGTGGCTTGCCCCACGGGTGGGGCAATGCCATATTCCTTTAGCTTTTTGCGGCCTTCTTCCGTGATCCAGTCGGTCGTCCAAGCTGGACTAAGAACTAAATTCACATTGACGGGATGAATCCCGTTGGCTTCCAGCTCAGCAATGATGGAAAATTTGATCGCAGACATGGCGGGACAGCCTGAGTAAGTGGGCGTAATATCAATGTTCACCCCTCCATTCTCCAACACTTCCACTTTGCGTACGATTCCCATGTCCAATACAGTGAGTACTGGAATCTCGGGATCTGTCACCTCCTCCAGGAGGTTCCAGATTTGCTGTTCATCTATTGTTAATGCTGCCATAATTCTTGAGTTGAAAGTTGCGAGTTGAATGTTTCAAGTATTACAACTTGGAACATTCAACTCTTCACTTTTCTTACCATTCCATGCCTAGATAGGCACGCTGTACAAACTGTAATTCGGCCAGCATATGGCCTAAATGCTCAGAGTGTAAGCCCTCTTTTCCGCCTTCCTGGAAAGGCTCATAATCAGGCACATCTAAGGTAGCTTCCGTTAAAATTTCGTGTACTTTGCTAAAGTACAGAGGTTTAATCTTATTGAGATCCACTCCAATGCCTTCAGCCAGCATAATTTCGTCTACCGCATTCATTTTGGTCATTTCCCCTGCATAATCCCAGAGGTGATTGACTGCCTCCTGCATTCTAGCCTTGCTTTCTTCTGTGCCATCGCCGAGGCGAATGACCCATTCCGAGCTAAAGCGGATGTGGTAGTTAATTTCTTTGATGGATTTGGTAGCAATTTCAGCCAGTCGTTCGTCTTTGCTGTTCTCCAATTCTCTATAAAAAAGATAGTTGTACACATCAAAAAAGAACTGGCGAACGATTGTGTAAGCAAAATCGTCGTGAGGTTGCTCCACAAGGAGCACATTTCTGAACTCGCGATCATCTCTGTGATAGGCGAGATCGTCCTCAGTTTTACCTTCTCCTTGCAGCTCGGCTGCATATTGGAAGAGATTGCGAGTTTGCCCCATGAGATCCAAGGCGATATTGGTCAAAGCAATATCTATTTCCAATTCTGGAGCATGGCCACACCATTCAGCAAGGCGTTGCCCTAAAATCAAGTTGTTATCTCCCAAGCGGAGGATATAATCCAACAAAGCTTTTTTCTTTGTCATATTTTTTTTATTTAATGTACCAAATAGACTGATCAACCGGCAAAGTGATGTGGAAGGGTGGGCGACCAAAGGAAGCCCAGACCAGAACACAGTGATGGGCTGAACGTAAGTGAACCCTGAAACGTAACGGCCAAGAAGCACTAGTGCTGAAGGCGCCCCAAAATAATCTACATATGCCCTACTTCCTCGGGAATATCATAAAAAGTTGGATGCCGGTAAATTTTATTTTTAGCAGATTCGAACATATATTCCTGTTCAGGATCTGAGGCAGTGACCTGACTGGATTCGACCACCCAAATGCTTACGCCTTCATTGCGGCGCGTGTATACATCGCGAGCGTGTTCAATTGCCATTTCGGCATCAGCGGCGTGCAAGCTACCTACGTGTTTGTGGTGCAAGCCCGACTTGCTGCGGATAAATACCTCCCAAAGAGGCCATTCTTTTTTGCTCATTTTTTAATGTGTTGATGTGTTAGTGTGCTGATGTGTTGATTTATAATTAGTAATTAACACACCAGCACATTAAATTATACAGTTGCTTTTCTTTTCGCTCTTTTTTCAGCGTGTGCCATCGCTGCTTCGCGTACCCAGGCACCTTCATCCCAAGCTTTATTTTTAGCTTTGATGCGCTCTTTATTGCATTTACCACGACCTTTAACCACATTCCAGAATTCATTCCAGTCAATTGGACCAAAGTCATAGTGACCTCTTTCCTCATTCCATTTCAACTCTGGATCGGGCAAGGTAACACCTAAATAATCGGCCTGGCGGACAGTTGCATCCACAAAATCCTGACGCAGTTCATCATTAGATTTACGCTTGATTTTCCACTCCATAGATTGTGCAGAGTGCGTGGATTCGCTATCGTGTGGACCAAACATCATGAGTGAAGGCCACCACCAGCGGTCAACCGCATCTTGCAGCATTTTTTTCTGTTCTTCTGTTCCACGGCTCAAAGCCAAGAGGATTTCATAGCCTTGGCGTTGGTGAAAGCTTTCCTCTTTGCAGATGCGCACCATGGCGCGCGCATAGGGGCCGTACGAAGTACGGGTGAGCATTACCTGATTCATAATAGCAGCACCATCCACGAGCCATCCAATGGCTCCAATATCTGCCCAGGTAAGGGTGGGGTAGTTAAAAATGCTGGAATACTTGGCTTCACCAGTGAGCAATTGTTTGTAGAGCTCGTCGCGGCTGGCGCCGAGTGTCTCGGCGGCGCTATAGAGGTAGAGGCCGTGGCCGGCCTCGTCTTGCACCTTGGCTAGCAGCGCCACTTTGCGGCGCAGGGAAGGAGCACGCAAGACCCAGTTGCCCTCGGGCAACATCCCAACGATTTCAGAATGTGCATGCTGAGAAATTTGGCGAACAAGTGTTTTGCGATAAGCTTCGGGCATCCAATCCTTGGGTTCAATGCGGATTTCCGCATCTACTTTTGCCTGAAAGCTGTCTTGTAATTTTTTAAGTTCCTGATTATCCATAATTCAGTTATATTGATTTTGGCTATTTTTTTAATACAGTCAAACTGTTGGTCTACACCATATTTAACAGCAAAGAACGAACAGTTGTTCGTAAGTTAAGCAATTTTTATGATAAAATGGCGAAAATTGTGTGCTTTTTGCGAGTGATTAAAATCACTCGTTGGTTAGCTTTTCTAGTCGGGCTTTTCTGCGAAACACTCCTTACAGTCGTAGAAGCCTGACAGAAAAATCAAAAAGTGTTTATATATCATCAAAATTGATGCTTACTTTTTCAGATTTTGGATAAGCCTGACAAGTGAGAATGAAGCCAGCATTGACTTCTTCTTGTACCAATCCATAATTCACATCCATTTCCACCTCGCCTTCCAAAACGCGAGCTTTGCAAGTACAGCAAACCCCTCCTTTGCAAGCAAAGGGTAAGTCAGCACCCTGTTCCATAGCCGCATCCAGCAGATTTTTTTCGCCGTAAGGCAAGTCAAACAAAAAGGTACGTCCATCTGCCATAATAGAGACCTTACAGACTTTTCCTTGGTCTTCTTTTGGAATTTCACGCTTTTTATCCTGACCTAATTTGCCATCTGGTGAGGTAAAGAGTTCAAAGTGGATATTTTTTTCATCGACTCCTGCCTCTTTTAAGGCATCAGACACAGAAAAAATCATGGTTTCTGGTCCACAAATAAAGAATTCATCTCCTGTATTTACATCAATCAACCCAGCAAAGAGGGTATTACATTTTTCGCTGCTGATTCGTCCATTGAGAATGGGTTCTTCGAGCCGCTCGCGGCTTAACAGGTAGTACACATTGAAGCGAGTCATGTACTTGTTCTTCAGCTTTTCAATTTCCTCATGGAAAATGATGGACTTGGTGTTTTTGTTGCCATATACTAATGTAAAGCTACTTTCGGGCTCGGTAGCTAAAACTGTTTTCATGATGGACATGATGGGTGTGATGCCGCTGCCAGCGGCAAAAGCGATGTAGTGTTTATCATGATCTTCCTTCAGCTCGGTATAAAAGCGCCCATTGGGGGGTAACACAGCTAGAGTATCTCCTTTCTTCAGCTCTTCATTGGCAAAAGTAGAGAATTTACCTCCATCAATTTTTTTAATAGCCACTCGCCACTCCTTATCCAGTGGGCTGGAACACAGGGAGTAACTTCGTCTCACTTCCTGTCCGTCGATGTCTGTTTTTAAGGTCAGGTATTGCCCTTGAATATAATCAAATTGCTCTTTCAGGTTTTCAGGTACTTCAAAAGCTACAGATTTACATTCATTGGTTTCTTCCCGAACATCTGTTACTTTCAGATCATAAAATGTATTCATATTATTAGTTTTCTATCAAATAAAAATATCATGAATGACTTCTCCTAAAAGTTCAATAAATAAGATATCATCATAGACATCAGAATCCGATATTGCTTTCTTAATTCCTACAGTGCCTTTTGAGCGGTCTATGTCTGCTTCGTGCACTATATCATTTCGTCTGTTTACAATTAGCTTTAAGCTTTTTTTTATGTCTGGTTCTGATAAAGTCATTCTGGAGTCTCCTGCAACTCTATTCCATAAATCATCTACTCCTAAACATTGTAAGTTTTTTGCAATGATATCAGGATCCTGAAAAGTTTTAGTTTCAATAACTTCACGTATAGAATTTTCAATTTCCAAAAGCTGATCCAATTTATTTAAGGTAAGCTTATGTTGCAGCCACCCTATATCATTAGAAGGTCTTAAAGTTTTGTTAGTAAAGCCATACTTAAAGCTATTTGTGTAAATATCAACAGTACCTAAAACAATTAAATCATGTAAATAACAGTCTAAAGCACTTACAGCCATTACAATAACTGCTCTGAGCACTTCTGTTGGATCAACAGAAGGTACAGCAACTTTAAAAGCTGTATGTATGCCATAAAGGTCTCTAACTCCTTTTATATTTAATTTAAATTGATTGATTGCTTCGTTGACCCTCATCTTCTATTCTAATTAAAATTTTATCTACTATTTCTTGAAACCCAGCTTCAACTCGCTCAACGATCTTTCGTGTATTGCTATAATTACCTGCTAAATGGTCTTTATCTAATTTCCAAACTGGGAGTCCATGCACTTGATACTTTGTTTTTAATGTTGATTGAAAATCTTGTATTATACCTAATCTAAACGTTCCTTGGTAAACATTTCTATCCAATAACATTCCTACTGCATCTAAAGAAGGTACAAGTTTTTCATTAACCATGGATTCTATTTTGTCCATCTCGGCTTGTACAGCCCTAGTAGGCTTTCCTCTTTTTATATTGAAATCATTGGTTGTGTAGCCAATAAATTTTGGTGTATTAGGAGGTAGTGGATAAACTGCATTCATAAAAATATTTCTTGCATTTTTAGCCCATTTTTCCCACTCAGGAATAACTCTTGACAAAGAAGACATAGCCATCATTGATAAATAATCAGGTGCTGTTGGTATTAAAAAATAATCACTACTAATTAATAAATCCTGATTTATTGCTCCCAAACTTGGATTCATATCTACTAATATTAAATCACAATCATATTTTTCTGCTGTCTTTGTTAATAGATAATAAAAAGATCCTGGAAGATTTTGAGTAGTGCCAAATGCGTTTAAAAATGAAAATCCTAATTGAACTGCATAAGTTTCTAAATCCATACTTCCAGGTAATAACCATAAACTATCATTATTTTCAACTTTTACGCAATCTACAGGTTTTATCAACCTAGTTTGAGCAGTGAATGCGGGTTCTAATGCATCTTTAATATTTTGCTTAGGATATTCCCTCAAAAAGTCTGCAAACCCTTCTTCTTTCATGATTACTTGGGAAAGGTTACACTGAGAATCTGCGTCTACTAACAAAACTTTTTTACCCATCTCTGTCATTTTCCACCCTATGTGATACACAGATGTTGTTTTAGCAACTCCCCCTTTATGATTAAAAGCTGATATTATTTTTGCCATAATTTTTCTATTTTTTTATTCCTTATTAATAACGCAACAACTCCCCAATCACTTTACTGACTTTTTCTGAGGAAGGTAATATGGATTTTTCCAGTACTTCGTGGAGTGGAATTGCTGGTAAATCTTCTGCACCCACTACCCGCACAGGGCCATCCAAATACTCAAAACAATGCTCCTGAATGCGAGCCGCAATACTTTGTGCAAAGGTGCAGTTGATAGGTTCTTCAGTAACTACCAGACATTTGCTATGTTTTTTTACCTGCTCAAAAACCATATCTATATCTAAAGGTGCTAAGGTTCTTAAATCTAAGATACTTACCTGCCCTTTATAATCTTTAGCTGCGTTGAGTGCCCAGTGCACGCCCATTCCATAACTCACGACGACTAATGATTCACCATTTTCCACTTTTTCTTCCTCTGCTTCGAGGAACATACGCCCTTTTCCAAAGGGGATGGCATAGTCGCGATCGGGCATGGGAGTTCGGGCAGCATCGGTGCCAGGCACTTTAGACCAATACAGACCTTTGTGCTCAAAAATCACAACAGGATTGGGATCATAATAAGCCGATTTCATCAGGCCTTTTAGATCTGCCCCTGTGCTTGGGTACGCAATTTTGATTCCTTTAATATTGGTGACAACCGATTCTACACTTGAAGAGTGATAAGGGCCTCCACTTCCATATGCCCCAATGGGCACCCTGAGGATCATACTGGCAGGCCACTTGCCATTAGATAAATAATAAGAACGGCTCACCTCTGTAAAGAGCTGATTGAGTCCAGGCCAGATATAGTCAGCAAATTGGACTTCAACGATGGGACGCAGCCCAGTGGCTGCCATTCCCACTGTACTACCAATGATGAATGCCTCTTGGATGGGGGTGTTGAACACCCGTTCATCGCCAAATTTTTGAGCGAGGGTAGCGGCCTCGCGAAAAACGCCGCCCAGGCGGCCGCCCACATCCTGTCCGTATAGCAGGCATTCCTTGTGGTCTTCCATCAATTCTTGTACAGCAAACAGGGCACAATCTACCATGACCTTCTTTTCTGCTCCTGCTGGTTCGCGTTCGCCTTGCTCTTCAGTGATAGGAGTGGGCGCGTAAACGTGTTTGAAGATGTCTTCTGGCTCGGGATCTGGCGCTTTTAGCGCCTCTTCAAAGTCAGCGGCTACGCTGTCTTTGGCTTCCTGCCCAATTTTTTTAATTTCTTTTTCGCTGAATCCTTCTTCGAGCATTTGCTCGATGAAGATAGGGCTGGGATCAATTTTGCGTTGTTCTTCCAGATCATCGCGATACCATTCCATGCGCACACCGGAGGTGTGATGATTGAGCAAGGGAACTTGTGCATGGAGGAGAAAAGGTCTGCGCTCTTTGCGCATAATTTTCAGGATGTCCTGAATTTCCTGATAACTATCCAAGAAGTTGTAACCTTTCACTTGACGAGCCTCAATTCCATGAAAGCCTTGAATAAATTCATAGGCATTTTGTGCACGGGTTTCTTCGGCATTAGCCGAAATATCCCAGCCATTATCCTGAATAAAATAAAGAATGGGAAATTGCTTCAAGGCAGCCATTTGAAAAGCCTCAGACACTTCTCCTTCAGTAATTGCAGCATCCCCTAAAGAACAAACGGCAATGGGATTATCTTTACCAAAGTCCTCCTCATACAAATCTAATAGCTCATTGTATTGAATACCCATTGCTACCCCTGTGGTGGGAATAGCTTGCATACCTGTAGCAGAAGATTGGTGAGGAATTTTAGGTTTGTCGTCATCTCGCAAGCTTGGATGCGAATAATAAGTGCGTCCGCCCGAAAAAGGATCATTTCTTTTTCCCAACAATTGCAACATCATATCATAAGGGCGCATTCCAATACTCAATAACAAAGCATCATCCCGATAGTAAGGAGCTACAAAATCCTGTGGACTTAATTGGATGCCCAATGCTACTTGTAGGGCTTCATGCCCTCGAGAGGTAGCGTGTACATACTTGGAAACCAGTTTAAAATTCTCCTCATAAAGCTCAGCCATACTTCTTGCCTGGCAAGCCAGGAAAAAAGCTTTTTTCATTACCGTTTTCTTGATTCTCTTCTTGGTTTTGGTTGGCATGTTACGCTGCTTTTTTTGATTTAGGAATTCCTGCGATGAAGATACGAACAAATGTTCGTTTTTATATAAAAATCTATTTTTTTCTTTTTGGATTACTTACAAATCCCATTCATCATCATAGCAATGATGTCTTCTTTTAGTTCTTTAGGTTGAATTTTTCCTTTGGGTTTGTACCAATGATGCAGCCATTGGGCTGCGTTTAATAATGAATATAATACTATTTCAGTATTGTAAGCTTCAATTTCTTTTTTCTCCACTCCTTGTTGGATAATTTTGCGAAAGCGATTTTCATAGTCTTTGCGTAAACTTACAAATTCGCTAAGGTGGGGTTCGCTGAGATGCCTCCACTCATCGTTAAAAACGGTAGCGGAAGTAGTATCTTCTAATGCAGTTTGGACGTGTAAATGTAGGAGTGCTTTAATTTTCTCAGAGGCGGAGGCCTCCGTTTCTTCTACTTTTTGCATGCCTTGCAGGAAATGCTCTGCATTATCAAAACAAATTTTGATTAGAATTTCTTCTTTGGATCCAATATGACTATATAAACTAGAAGCTTTGAGATCTACTTTCTCTGCAAGGTCTCTCATAGAGGCTGCTTTGTAGCCTTTTTCTCTAAATAATTTTGCTGCTTCCTGATAAATTTGCTGCTTCTTGGTCTTCTTTTCTTTTACTTGCATATTTGAGAGTGCTAAAGATTTGGTATTTTTAAAATTACAATAAAAATCGTAAAAAAACAAACGTTCGTTCTTTTAAATAAAACGTTATTTCTTTAAATAAAGAATTAAATATTTTGGCAGAGCTTCTTATTTTTTCATTGAGTAACAACCATCATATCCAACAGGAGTTAGCAACTGCTTGTCATGATTATGTGCATATCACTCCTCATTTTTTTGAGGAAGAAAATCAGTTGTTTGCCCAATTGCATCGTTTTCCTGATTTAATCTTTATTGACAGTAATGTATTAACATCTCCAATATTAGAAGTATTTGAAAAAATAGAAATTTTACATCCTAGTGGAAAACAAGTTTTCCTCATTGAACACATGGCACTTGCAGAAATTGTACAATTTATAAAAAAAGGAATTTACGATTGTGTCAATAGACAATTACCCAAGTTAAAGGACGCTCTTTCCAATGTAATAAATAACTACCTGAAAGAACAAGAATTAGTTGACCACCAACAAAAAGACAGTTTGATTGAAAAATTCAAAAACTTGGGCTTTGTAGGCAATAGTCGAAGTATGCGGCGGGTATACCGCCGCATTGAAAAAGCTGCTAAAAGCAGCATTTCTGTGCTCATCAGTGGAGAAATCGGCACAGGCAAAATGTTGGTTGCCAAGACCATTCACCAATTATCTACCCGACACGAAGGTGCCCTTCGCCAACTAGATGTCCTTGCTATCCCTGTTGATTTGCGGGAAGCTACTCTTTTTGGAAAAGAGAAAGATGTATTTGCAGGGCAGCTCAAACGCCAAATTGGCGAAATCGAACAAGCAAGTGGAGGTACTTTAATTATTAGTAATATTGACCAACTCAGCATTCCTTTACAAAGCAAATTGCTCAAAGCCCTCAAGGAACGTAAATTTATCCGCCCTGGCGGATCCAACATTGTATTTTTCAATGCCCGCATGATTGTTTTGGGCTCCAGGGAGCTCAAAAAGCTGATCAAAACAGGCAAATTCAGAGAAGATTTATACTATCAACTTGCCCGTTTTAGCATTTCATTGCCTGCACTCCGCAAGCGCGGACAAGATATTTTGCTTCTTGCCAATCACTTTTTACGTACATTTGTACGTAAAAATCAGTTAAAATCACTTATATTCGCTCAATCAGCAAAAGATCTGTTGCTTCAACAACTCTATTCCGGAAATATTCCTGAATTAAGAACGATAGTAGAAGCTTCAGCACTGATGACCGAATCTCCCTCGGAAATTAGTAAAGAAAATATCATTTTTACAGAAGAACAACCTATTCACAATTGGTTAGATCAGGAATTAACATTGGAAGAATATAATTTGAAGATCATTCAATATTATTTAGATCACAATAATCAAAATGTGGTATTGGTTGCCCAAAAGTTAGGAATTGGTAAATCAACGATTTATCGCCTTTTGAAAAAACATGCATCAAATGAGTAATTGAATTCCCCCTGTAAACTGTTTAATTACCATTATTTTTTTAATATCATAACCTCCCCATGTATTATGGCTGATATCAACTTAGATTACTTAAAAGGACTTGGTGGTGATGACAATGAATTCATTGTTGAAATGCTACAAACTTATAAGGAAGAAACTGGTAAAGATATGGATGAATTGCGCAAAAGCCTTGAGAAAAAAGATTTACAACGGATTAGTTTTTTGGCTCATCGCTGCAAAGCTGCGTATAGCATGTTAGGTTTGCAAGACATGATGCATGCAGCACAAGTCATCGAAAAAACAGCCAAGGCTGAAGGTTGCACTATTGAGCAAATCCAGCCTGCGCTGGAAAAACTATTAGCCGAAACCGATGAAACCTTCAAACAAGCTGAAGCATGGATTCAAAAACTATCCTAATAGCTCAAGAACAAGGCCCACTCCACGACCTTTTCCTGCTGATCCACCTTAAAAATAAGGCCTAAAGAGCGATACACTAAAAAATAGCCTCTATGGTATTGTACTGTTCTTGGTGCTTGCACCTTGTCGTATCGCTGACGCACCTGTGATACAGTATTTCCAGCTTGGATGCCTTTCTTGGTTTTGAGTTGGGTGCTGCGCTGCAGCGCAAAAAAGCTGTTGCCCGCTTGCAGCGGGTTTTGCATTTCAAAACAACTTAATTTTGAATGTGGATAGGTGTTGAAATGCAGAATAGCTCGTTCAAAAAATGTTTGGGTAAGTGTCAGGCTTTGCTCAAAACTGCTTGGAGGGGATTCCAGCAAGGGCACTCCATCCAACATATCTTCCATGTTGCTCATGGGCTCGGTAGATAAGGGGCTGCGCCCCTTTTCGAGCACTTGTAGATTATGCTCAGCAATGATGCGTACCGCCGAATTGGCGGTGGTAGCATGTGCTTTTTGGAAGAACTGCCGCGCAGCGGCAATATCCTGCTGATGCACCTTCACCACTCCTTTAATGAGCATCAATTTGGCCAATTGCACAAAATCATCCTCGTTTACTTGTGCTTCAGCTAATAATTTTTGAGCTGCTTGATAATTGTGCTGTAAATCATACACACAAGCAAGATTGGTGATAGCTATCAGGTAGTTAGCATCATATTGTAAGGCTATTTGCAGTTTTTGGCGCGCAAGCGCCAATAGTTCCTGCTGTGATTTATCAGCATATGCCCGCAGGGCATGGTCGAGGTCGACCTCGACCGGATACCAATAATTATCAGCAGATCTTTGCTGAATAGCAATGGCTAACAAAGCCATGCCCATATTATTATACAGCTCCTTTGTTTTTACATATTTCAACAAATGTTCATAACTCTGAATAGCCTGAATATGCCAACCCAAAGCAGCATAGTAATTGGCATTCTCATAAATTTTAATCAACTCCCCGATTCGATTATCAACTTTGTAAGCTACTGCTTTTCGATTTTTCAAAGAAGGGTAGTTTTTCATTTTCAATTCTAAATCATACGCTTCATAAATGCGATCTAACGTTATTGGAACCACCTTATGAATATCATAACCTGCTAAATGTGCCACAAAAGCTCCATACAAATCAGCCTCCTCCTCCTGATGAACAAATTTGTTAAATAACTCTTTTTCAGCCATAAATGTGGTGGCAAAACCGGCTTCTTCCCAGTCGTGATTTTGGTAAAAATGGGTCAATTCATGTCCCAAAATGAAAGCTAATGCAGCATCTGCATTTTTGCCCATACTGAGGCAGATTTCTGCTGCTTTTTGCTCGATAATCAAGCTATTGTCTCCGCTTCGATAAGAAGCTACGCGCTTGACGCGATCAATGACAATAAGTTGGGGAAGTTCTTTGCGATAATCACCTACTGCCCACTGCAATCGTTTGTATATTTTGCTTACTCGTTGATACAGTGGATCTGTTTCAGGCAGTTCATTTTGTGCCTGAAGTGAAGCCTTAATTAAAAACACTGTTAAAAGAAATAGTAAAAACCGCATATTTTTTATTCTCAGCTGATTACTTATCATTTATAATGGTATCAATTGTTGTTAGTGAAACGTTCTTATAAGCTTTTGATATATTTCTTAATGCACTTTTTTGGCTTTGGTTATCAGTTGTGGAGTGGATAAAGTCATTTTTTTTGTTAGTTTTAACAACAATCAATCTAAGATGACTAAAAATGATTCATGAAAAACCCAACACAAAAGTCAGATGCCTTATTGGCACTACAAAAAGGGGACAGTCAGGCTATTCGTCGTGTTTATGAAGAAGCTTTTCCTGCTTGCGCTAATTTAATTACTCAAAATAGCGGTTCTGAAGAAGATGCAAAAGATATTTTTCAGGAAGCGTTGTTAGTATTGATAAAAAAACTCAAACAGGCAGATTTTAAACTCACGGCAAGTATCAAAACTTTCATGTATGCGGTAGTTCGCAATCTGTGGTTGAAACAGTTGCGAAAACGAGGAAAAAAAGGCTTGGTGTTGGTCATTGATGAACCCGATAACGGGTTTCAAATTCCGGAAGATGAGGATTTTTTAACAGAAAAAAAGATACAGGAAAGCAGGCATTTAAAAATAGAAGCAGCTATGAATAACATTCCTGAAGAATGCAAAAAAATCATACTCAACTTCTATTTTCACAAACTATCGCTCAAGGAAATTGCCAAAGAGTTGGAATACAGTGATAATTTTATAAAAGTGAAGAAAAAACGCTGTATGGATCAATTAAAGAACATTGTTTTGAATACTAAAAATAAATCGTCCTCATGAAGTTTCAGGAACCATATAACGGTGCAATCATCGAAGCGTATCTGAATGGAGAGCTGGATGAACAACAACAAGCAGCCTTTCAAAAGGCTTTGGAGGAACAACCTTTGCTAGCCAAGCAAGTAACTCAACACGAAGAATTGCTGGAAGGCCTGCAGGCCTATGGAAACAATGAACTTATAAAAACCATCCAACAAACAGAGAAAAAGCTGG
>CAZOLU010000015.1:0-21431 GCA_964580485.1 uncultured Saprospiraceae bacterium
AGCTCTAAAAAAGACAATTTATCGCCTAGAAAAATACTTGCATAAGCTTTATTATGCCTTGGCAAAGTTATTCATTAGGATAGAGGTACAGTTTCACCCTATAATTTTCATAGACTAATTGATATCCTTCCTTTTCAAGGATACTCCAAACTTCAGGGCTAGGGCTATAATCTTCTACATCAACCAAAATGGCATCATAATGTTGTTGATGAAAGGGTTGAAAATCTTTACTAGCTTTAAAGGGCATCCAACATTGAAAGGGACGATCTGCTTCTAGAAAATAAAACTCTAATAAAGGTTTGTCATAACGGGTAAAACTGTAACAGGACTCTACCTCTTTTTCTAAGAGTAAGTTGGCTATTTTTTGGGCTTCTCGATCCAGATCTGCACTCCAATTGAGGAAATAATGTGTAGTTGAACTGTAAAGGCTCAGGGTGCTAATCGCAACTAGGATTAGAGTCTGATACAGCGGGGGAAGCTTATCAACACTTTTTAAGCAAACAGCAAGCATCATACCAACAAACAACACCAAATAAGCCCAGATACGATAAGGCGGATTTGTCCAACTCATCAAAATATAAACAAAAGGCAGGCAAAGCTGCATTAAGGCTAAGTAAAAAATCAGTTCTTGTATGCTTTTAACTTTAGTTTTTCGATGCCAAAATAGCAGCAACGCAAGAACGAGCAAATAGCTCCAGAAGGGCAAGGTTCCACGCCCCCAAAAAAGCCAGTCTACGGTTCGATTTAAGGTATGAAATAGGACATCGCTTGAGCTGGCCGCCGAGTTCCCCACTGCATCAAGCAAGATCTGCCCACCATTGGTCAACAATAATGGGAGATGTAAAACTAAGAGGAATAAACCTACCCAAAGATGTAGTTGAACCGCCCCCCATATTCGCTCTGCTCGAAGTAGTAGTCTACCTAAGTAAAAAAAAGCAAGCCCCACTCCCAAATACAGAAAACTCGGATTGCTGTATACCCCCAAGACGAATGCTATTACATAAACCCACTGCCAGCGTTTAGCAACAGCTTTACTTTTTAATAGTTGCAAACAGGCTACGGTAAGAACTATTCCAAAAACCAACTGCCACCCATACCCCCGCCCCAAAACGCTATAAAAGGTCATCCCCGAAGAGAATGCAAAATACCCCAAAGAGCCTAATGCTGCCCCTACTCCTAAAAGCTTGCGTATGGCTACAAAATAAAGCATAAAAGCCAAGCTGCCTGCTAGTAGTGCTGGCAACCGGATCGCCCACTTGGCAGGGATGGGCAAAAGATCCATCAGGCTAGCCAAAATAGAGTAGAAAATATGATTATTGTTGGGACTAATCATGCAAATCAAGGGACCTTTGGAGCTAAAATGGTTGTAGGTCCATGCTTCATCATAGTCTACTGCATAGTAATGAATACACCAAAGGCTTCTTACAAGAAAGATGCTAGCGAGTAGGATCAAGCTAATACGCTGCCAGGGATTTAGATCTTGAAAGCCTTTGAGTAGCTGTTGGTTGAAATATTGGGTATTTTGGGCCAAGGCATTGGCCATTTTTGGCAGAAAACGGGTACTCCAAAATATTAAAATACCATAAAGAATTGTTAGCAACAGCAGTAAATACCGAGCGAGCTGAAAAGTAGCAGAAGGGAACACCGATTGTTCAAAATAGGCGCGCCAATCTTGTTTATCTACATAATCTAGGAGTATAGTGGTAAAGGTCTCATAGTTTTGCCCCCACAAAAGCAGTAATCCCAAGCAAAGCAGGACTGCGCCTCCCAATCCTCCTACCAGCATCAAAGCATAATAGATCTTTGCCAAAAGCTTCACCCTTCTTATTTTTTCGCAATGCGTTCAATCATAATTTTAATTTCATCCATTTCTCTTTTGATGTTAATGGACTCTTTAGGGTCAAGGGGTTTGCCAAATCGATCATCGGTAACAATATGCTCTAGATTCACCAAACGGCGATCCAATTCCTCTTGCTTTTCCAAAATTTCATTCAAATCTCGGCGCAACTCCTCTACACTAGTTTGATCGGCTTTGGTTTTATCCATATCAGAAAAACTACGGGTAAAGAAGAAGAAAAAAACAATGATAAATAACAAGCCAATAAAAACTGGAATGAGATAGAGCATATTTTCACTATTTGATTCGATCTAAAGCTTTGAGCCGTTCAATTTCTGCATCCGTCAGCTCTTTATCAAGGTTGATTTGCAGGCGTTTACGGTCTTCTTGATTTACAGATGGCAAATCAGATACGATTTGCTCTAAAGCAGAGATGCGTTCTTTCAATAATTCATTTTCCAACATCATATTTCCCAGCTCTCTTTGTAAGGCTTTGCCACCCCCTCCCTCCTCATGCTCCAAGCGTTTTAGCTTGAGCTTGTAGGAAGTCCAGATAGCCACTATTGGAATGGAGAACACCCCAATAAATAAAACAATGGGAATAAGCGCTTCGATCAATGCAATCATAGGAATTTTAATGTTTTAAACTCAATGAATTTATACAAGATAGAGATAAAATCTGAGATTCTTCCCCATCGGTTTTGCTTTTTACCTAAGCAGCAGGAAAATGCCTAAATCAGCTAATTCGGCTAAACGTCTGTTTGTTTTTGGACGCCGCTAGATAAGCTCGCAAACTTCGATGTTCTTCCTTTTCTAGTTTAGGATCATCTTCAATTAGGGTTTGTGCCAGATGTCGAGCCGTTTGGAGGATTTTTGTATCCTTCACAATATCGGCCATTTTGAGGTTGACAATCCCCGACTGCTGCGTGCCATCCAAAGTACCAGGACCTCGCAGTTTGAGATCAGCTTCTGCAATTTTAAAGCCATCGGTAGTGGCACACATGGTTTGCATTCTAAACCGACCTTCATTCGACAGCTTATAGCCCGTCATTAAGATACAATAAGCCTCTCCTCCCCCACGGCCAACACGCCCCCGCAATTGGTGCAACTGTGCTAGACCAAAACGCTCTGCATTTTCAATAATCATGACCGTGGCATTAGGTACATTGACCCCGACCTCAATCACCGTCGTTGCAATCATAATATGAGTTTCCCCTTTAGCAAAACGCTCCATCTCAAATTCCTTATCCTCAGGCTTTTGCTTACCATGCACAATACTAATCTGATATTCAGGCATGGGGAATTCTCTCGAAAGGACGGCATAACCTTCTTCCAAATTCTTGATATCGGCCATCGTCTCACTTTCAGACTCTTCGATCAGTGGGTAAACCACATAAACTTGATGCCCTTTGGCGATTTCTTCTTTCATCCTTCCAAAGACCCAGAGACGTTGACTTTCATATTTGTGGAAAGTTTGGATAGGTAATCGTCCTGGAGGCATTTCATCAATCACCGATACATCCAAATCCCCATAAACTGTCATGGCTAAAGTACGAGGAATAGGCGTTGCCGTCATGACCAAAATATGAGGAGGAGCCCCC
Source organism: uncultured Saprospiraceae bacterium (assembly GCA_964580485.1). Taxonomy (GTDB): domain Bacteria; phylum Bacteroidota; class Bacteroidia; order Chitinophagales; family Saprospiraceae; genus Saprospira. Next base: position 3,439 of record CAZOLU010000015.1, read on the forward strand.
TTGCCCTTACGCCACATTTTCGCCCGTTGTACAACCCCAAAACGGTGTTGCTCATCAATAATCACCAAACCCAGATTATGAAAAACTACTGGATCTTCGATCAAAGCATGTGTTCCAACTAAAATATGAATTTCACCTGCTTCCAAATCAGCCAGTAGCGTCCTTCTTTGTTTTGTTTTTACTGAACCTGTCAATAATTCTACCCGAATCTCTAAGCCTTCTGCCATTTCCAAAAGTGACTGAAAATGCTGTTGTGCCAAAATCTCCGTAGGAGCCATCATAGCCGCCTGAAAGCCATTGTCCAGCGCCATCAGCATACTCATAAAACCTACCACCGTTTTACCACTTCCAACATCACCCTGCAAAAGGCGATTCATTTGCAGACCAACGCCTAGATCTCTTCGGATCTCTTTCAGCACTCTTTTTTGGGCTCCAGTGAGTTCAAACTTGAGGTTATTGTGGTAAAAATTATTAAAAATGGCCCCAATACTGCTAAAGCGATGCCCTGGGTAGCTGAGTTGTTTTAGCTTTTTACTTTGCAACATTCTCAATTGCAGCAAAAACAACTCCTCAAACTTTAGGCGATTCCGAGCTGCCGTTAGCTCTGTCTGAGAACGGGGAAAATGCACCCCTTTGATGGCATCCCACCGAGAGGATAAGCGCAGTTTTTCTAACAAATAGCTAGGGAGGTTCTCTGCAACAAAGAGCTCTTTTTCATGGAGTTTGATGAGTAGAGTTTTGATTAAATTTCGAATATCTTTAGACTTCAAGCGTTTCGCCTTTAGCTTTTCGGTACTAGGATATACCGCCTCCAAAGTAGCCGACACCGTCGTATTGGCCTTGCTAATCGGCTCAATTTCAGGGTGCACCATACTCACCTTGCCATTAAATACAGAAGGCTTTCCAAAAATAAGATATTCTAGCCCTACTTGCATGTTTTGAATCCAGTGCAAGCCTTTAAACCAAACCAACTCCATCACCCCTGTTTCATCTCTAAACACTCCAACAATACGGCGTTTACGGCCTTCGCCATGCGTTTCTAAGCGTCGTAAAACACCTCTAATTTGGACATAATCGCTATCCTCCCGAACCTCACTAATCTGATGAAATTTGGTGCGATCGATATAACGGAAAGGGTAGTGCTCCAGCAATTGACCATAAGTAAAAATCCCTAGCTCTTTTTTCAGCATATCCCCTTTTACTGGCCCTACTCCTTTAAGATATTCTATGGACGTATCCAACATAGCTATTGCATTGTTTTAGAGTTCTTAGCAACTAAACTCCAAATCTTTCTTCTGGTTTTATGCTATTCCTTAAAAATACGGGCTTTTTGCCTTGAAATCAAGTGGCTTTGATTTTTTTTATAATATTTTCTAACTATTCAGGGTCGAAAATTGCCAAAAACTCAGAGCCCTCGTGTAGGGAGAAGGGGCACCTAAAGGATCGCTACGCTTCATAGCTCGTGCCAAGGGCATCCCTTTGGGGCTCTTCGCTCGGCCCTGCGGGCTGCTCCCTTCAGTCGCACTATTGCGCATCGCTACGCCTACTAGCAAAGCCTCTACTGCACCCAAAATTAGCAAGCTCCCAAAGCTTGTTCTTTGCAGCTAGCTAAGGCTAGGAGCCAATAAAATAGCCTAAACAGTTATGGAATTTCCATACAGCAACTCCTCCAACAAAGGCTTAGCTGATTTTATTTTAAACGAATAGTACTCCATTACTGAGCTTTTTCTATTTTTGTACCATCAAATAGTACTTCGGTGAGTTTTTTAAATTTCAATAAAATTTTAAAAACTCACCGAAGTAGAGATCAAAACCATTCCATCATTTGGTATAGAAAACGCTAAACATGAGTCTGAATTTAGAGGATTACTCCTACGAGCTGCCTAAATCAAAAATTGCTGAACATCCTCCTAAAGAACGTGGCAAATCCAAATTACTCTTTTATCAAAAAGGTGCCATAGCACATCATCAGTTTGGTAATATCGTCGATCTATTACCCAAAGAGGCTACCCTAGTCTTTAACGACACCAAGGTCATTCCTGCAAGAATCATTTTACACAAAGATACGGGAGCCAAGATTGAGATTTTTCTATTAGAACCGCTAGCCCCGTCTACAGCACATGAAGCAGTGATGGCCACAGAAGGCTCTTGTACTTGGAAGTGTATGATTGGTAATGCTAAAAAGTGGAAAGCAGAGCAAGTCCTTAGCCATCCCACGATCCCCTTCAAGGCCATTCGAACAGGGAAAGAAGAAGTAAGCTTTCATTGGGAAGGTATGACCTTTAGTGAGCTGTTGACCGAAATTGGTAAAATACCACTCCCCCCTTATATTGAAAGAGAAGTAGAGCAAGAGGATAAAGATCGCTACCAAACCGTTTACTCCAAAGTAGCTGGTGCCGTAGCTGCTCCCACTGCTGGCCTACACTTTACAGAGGAAATTCTCCAACAACTCCAAGCCAAAGGGGTTCAACAGGAATATCTAACCCTTCATGTATCTGCAGGCACCTTTCAGCCCATTAAAACAACAGATATTACAGCTCACCCAATGCATAATGAGCAAATTTGGATACAAAAAGCTACCATTGAAGCACTGCTTGACGCCTCTCCTACTATTGCCGTAGGGACTACTTCTATGCGTAGTTTGGAAAGTCTATATTGGTTTGGGCTAAGGTTAGAACATGGACAGGAAGATTTTTATATCAAACAAGATGATCCTTATACTTTCGAAGCCATAGAGAAACATCGTGCCTTAAATAATGTATTGGATTACATGAATCGGCAACAGCTCGATCAATTAGCAGGGCAAACCGAAATTTTTCTTTACCCAGGCTATGACTTCAAAATTTGTGATGGTTTGGTCACCAACTTTCATATGCCCAACTCAACCCTAATCCTATTAATTGCTGCGTTTATTGGTGAAGATTGGAGAAAGGTTTATCAAGCCGCACTAAATCAAGACTACCGCTTTTTGAGTTATGGCGATAGTTCTTTATTGATGCCTTAACACAAGTCCCTACAAAAAGTTGCTTTGTTCTACCGCCATCGTTTCTAGGGTCGCAGGCACTTTAAATCGCTTCCCAAAGGTCGCTTCAAGCGTCCGAGCACGCAAAACAAATTCTGCCACCCCAAAGTCGTTAATATATTGAATCACCCCACCTTTAAAAGGTGCAAAGCCCCAACCATAAATACTTCCAAGATTAGCATCATAATTATTATCTACCACCCCCTCTTCTAAACAACGAACCGCCTCGATACACTGAATGAAGGTCAACCGATGCTGAATATCTGCCAAAGATAGTGGTTGGTTGACTACGGGATAAGCATCCTTCAGCTCTGCCCAAAGCTTCATCTTTGTATTTTTGTAATCATAAAACCCTGCTTTATTGGCCTTTCCCAAACGCCCAAGATCTACCATCTCTTGTAAAACTTTGATGGCTAAAGGAGATAGGTAGTTGCTCCCCATTTGTTGAGCGGCCTGTGCTTCTGCATTCAAAATATAGCGAAAGCCTAGCGAATCAGCAAAAGCCAACGGTCCTAGAGGAAAGCCTGCCTGTAAGGCTGCATTTTCTATCAAAGCGGCAGGTTGCCCTTCTTGCAACAAACGAATGCCCTCCATCAAATAAGTACTGGCCACCCGAGAAACAAAGAACGCCGGACTATCTTTGACAATGATCGGTGTTTTCCCAATCTGTAAAATAAAATCAAAGGCACGAGCAATCGTTTCATCTGAGCTAGCCTTGCCTCGAATAACCTCCACCAAGGGAATAGATTGCACTGGCGCAAAAAAGTGCATCCCTACGTAGTTCTCAGGATGAATGCAAGCCTCTGCCAAAGTAGATACCTGTAAAGATGCCGTATTGGTAGCAAAAAAGCTATGTTGATGCAAATATTTTTCAGCTTCGTTGATAATCCGTTTTTTTAGCTCGGCGTTCTCATAGACTGCCTCAATCACCAAATCACAATCCTCAAACTCCTGAAAACGCTCGGTTGTAATAATTCGGTCTAAGATTTCCTGGCGCTGAAGCTTGGTCATTTTCCCTGCTCGCACCAAACGGTCGAGCATCCGCCGAGCATAATCTTTTCCTTGTTCTGCAATACTTTTAGAAATATCTTTTAGGACGACTTCGATACCTTCTAGGGCGGCGGTATAGGCGATGCCTGAGCCCATCAGTCCTGAGCCGATGATAGCAATGCGTCTTGCTCGGAATCGGCCGAAGCCCTTGGGGCGAGAGACCCCATTTTTAATTTTATTGAGATCATACCAAAAGGCCTTGGTTTGGTTGCGACAATCTTTACTTAGAATCATAGCTGTAAAATAACGAGCGTTGATCCTTGTTGCAGCATCAAAATCCACAACGGCTCCTTCTGCCATGGTATTCAGCACTCCTAAGACTGCGGGATAGTTGTTTAGCGTTTTGCGAACCACCCTTGCAGTGAGATCGGCAATCATCTTGGCAGTTTTGGGGTGTTTAGGGTTGCTACTTTGCGCAATAGGATCTGAGCTATCCCAAGGCTTTGTAATATTGGGTTTGGAAAGAATCCAAGCTCTTGCATGATCCATCAGCTCTTGTTCGTCCATGACTACTTCATCGATCAGTCCTCTGTTCAGTGCCTCCTTTACATGAAAAATCCTAGAATTAGAAATAATATGAAAAGCTGAGCGCAGTCCCAGCATCCACATCAGGCGAATAATCCCCCCACCCCCAGGAATCATTCCCAAAGACACCTCTGGAAGTCCCAAAATCGTCTTGGGTGTATCCAGTGCAATACGATAATGACAAGCCAGTGTAAATTCAAAGCCGCTACCTAGTGCTGCGCCATTGATAGCCGCCACCACAGGCACTTTCAGCAATTCCATTCTCCTAAAAATACGCCCCAATAAATCGGTGTGCTCAAAAATCTCTTGAGCATGATCTGCTTTATGTAAAAAATCAAGATCCCCCCCTGCCAGAAAAGAGGTTTTTGCTGAGCGAATGATCACCCCCTGTAAACTTTGATCCGCTTCAAGGTAATCTAGTACTGGAACAAAAGCCCTAGCGATTTGCTGATTGATGGTATTGACACTTTGCTTGCTCATATCAAGTGTAAGGGTTACAATACCGTAATTATCTTTTCTATAGTGTATCATTTTTTTAATTTTTAAGCTAGACTAAACTCCTCCCCTTCTCTAAACATCAGATTAACAAGATCTAATTGCTTCAAATTCGCTCCACTATAAGTGCCGAAGCCATCCCCCCCCGAGCACAAAGTGCCACACAACCTAGCTGTTGATCACGTTGTTCCAAGCCATCCAGCAAGGTACCCAATGCCGTAGCCCCCATCGCACCTGCGGCATAGCCCCAGGCGATATCCGAACCAAAAATATTCACAACTTCGGGCGACAAGTTCATCTTTTGCAAAAAGTCTAGGCCTACGGCAGCAAAGAGTTCCATCACCTCCCAAAGGTCGATGTCCTCTACTGCAAGTCCAGTTTGTTTCAATACTTTTTGAGCAACGAGTGGTGCCCCATGCAAGTTAAGTGTAGGTTCTACCCCTAATACTGCTGCAGCTTTAATCTTAGCCCTTGCCTTTAAACCCAGCTGCTCTCCCAAATCAGCACTACCTAGTAGTAGCATCGCAGCCCCATCCGCAAGCTGTGCTGAATTGCCATCGGTATGCAGATGCAGCACCTCCTCTATATGGGGATAACGTAGGCGAGCCATTGCATCAAACCCTCGCTCTTCACTATCGGTAAAGAGGGGTGGCAGACGTTCCAGCCATTCGAGGTCGATACCATAGCGCAGGCACTCATTTTTTTCTAAAATAGGAAGTTGATTGACATCCAGCACGGGCACAATGGCCTGCCGCAACATTTTTTTCTGTTGCGCCTCCACCGCTCGTTGATGCATCAGCAGTGCATGGGCATCAAGTTGGGATCGATCAAAACCACGCAGTGTTGCGAGCAAGTCGGCACTAACACCACGAGGGATAAAATTGACTTTGGCCCGTACCGCAGGATCAAACATCAGCGCGCCCCCATCGCTAGCCTCGGGCACCCGATTCATACTTTCCAGCCCACCTACCATCATCATATTTTCCCAGCCCACTTGTATTTTGGCCGCAGCCACTTGGACGGCCTCTAGCCCTGATGCACAAAATCTGTTGATGTGCATTCCAGCAACACTTGTGGGCAAGCCAGCATAAAGGGCTGCAGCCCTTGCTATATTGCCTCCCTGCTCCCCCACTGGGGTCATACAGCCCACCACCAAATCTCCAATTTGCTCTATTGCGGAGGGATGTCGTTGCATTAATGCTTGAATTGTGCTGGCCAATAGCTGTATCGGTTTAATTTCTTGTAAAGGCCCGCTATTTTGCCCCGCTGCGCGGGGGGTCTGTAAGGCATCGTAGATATAAACTTCTCTCATTATCTTGGTTTCAATTTAGAAGGAGCTAAAAGTATTTTAGTAAAATTCACTACTCTTTTTTCTCCTCAATGCAGAAGTCTTGAATTTAAATTTTATTTTAGAATCGTTCGATATTTTTCTTGATTTTTCTCAAAAAAATACAATTTATCTTCGACAATTTGTGTTACAAAAAAAGTCACCTCAAAGCAATATTGCCTAAAACTATGGTACAGTTATTACAAAAAATAAATGCCACGCACTTTTTTTATCTCTTTGCCTTGGGATACATCATTGCTTTTTTTCTTCCCTCCTATTACATCCATCCTCTTGTGGAGTCGGCTTTTCAAGAATATACCGCATCCAATGTAAAAGGAGAAGAAGTACATATTTTCTATGGGTATCAATGTGCTGTTTTGGCTCTAATCAATATCCTAGACTCTCCGATTGCATTTATCGGAAGCTTGGCCAACCTAAGCATTTTTGCCATCTTTATTTTTCAAATGCTACGCCTTCCGGGGAAGCTAAAATTTCTGAAAAGTGCACTGGTCGTCACCTGTATGGTTTCTACCTTAATTTGGCCTATTGCACTACGTTTGGGTATGATGCAAGGCTACTATCTTTGGATGTTTTGTTGTATCGGAATGAGTATAGCATACTCTACACAGAAAACCTATCAGGAAGAGTTTGAAGATCAAGTTCTGGATGATTTACAACTTTAATTATTTTATGTACCTTTGCAGCATCATTTTGTTGATGAGCATTCCTCATTTTATTTCAAAAAGTAGTATACAACTCCTATATAAATGACCAACTTTAACGCACTACAAGACCTGCTAAAACAACCTAAAAAAATTGTAATTACTGCCCATGCAAATCCCGATGGGGATGCTTTAGGTTCGGCTTTGGGTTTATATCATTATCTGGAAAAAAAAGGACATAGGGTGGCAGTGATTATGCCTACAGAAATGCCTGATGCCTTGAGTTGGATGCCTGGCTACAGTTTTATATGGGTATATGAACGACAGCAGCCTCAATGTAAACGCATGGTAGAACAGGCCGATATTATTTTTCATCTCGACTACAGTCAATATGGTCGGGTAGAACAGATGGAAACCCTACTAAGGAATGCTACGGCCTTCAAAGTGATGATGGATCACCACCTCCACCCCGATGATTTTGCAGATGCTGTGCTTTGGCGTACTTCTGCTAGCTCTACTTGTGAGTTGTTGTACGATTTTTTTGAGCTGATGAATGATTTGGATGAAGTACCCATGATGGCTTTTGAATGCCTCTATGTTGGATTATTAACTGACACAGGGCGTTTTCAGCATGCCACCAATCCCCATTTGTTTCGCATTGTAGCAGACTTAACCGAAAGGGGACTCAACACCAATTATATTACGGATAAGGTTACTAATACCTACACCTATAAACGGTTTAAGCTTTTAGGGTATAGTATTTACGAGCGTTTGGAATGGTTGAAAGATATTAACACTGGAATCATCGTCCTTAATCAGGAAGACCATAAAAAATACAATATTCAAAGAGGGGATTTAGAAGGTGTGGTGAATTTCATTCTAAGAGTTGAACAGGTACGCTGTGCGGTTTTAATTACAGAACGTAAAGATCGTATCAAGATTTCTATGCGTTCTAAAGGAAGTTTTTCTGTACAAGAAATTTGTTCTAAGTATTTTAATGGAGGAGGACATCTCAATGCTTCAGGCGGACAAACAAGAGAGAGCCTGGATGCTACTGTCAAAAAAATGAAAGCGGTGCTCTACAATGAATACAAAACAGCCTTATCTTCTTGATTTTATAAATAGTGTGTAGATCATGGTATATAAGGGAATATGGATACTTTTTGTGGTTATCTTTATCTTGGGCTGCAACTCGGATCAAGCAAAAATCAATTGGCAGAAAACCGATGAGGATCAATTTGAATATGCAGTTATTATGAATGCTGCCCAACAAAAAATAGATGTGGGAGATCAGATCTTATTTCATTATGCTTTATACAATGGAGATCAACTGATAGAAAGTACCTTTGACCGAGCAGAGGCCGTAGAGTTGATCCTCCCAGATAAAATGCACCGCAATCAATTTATGGACCCCCTCACCCTTGTAGGGGAAGGAGATAGTTTGTTGATGCGTATTCCTTACAACCTAGCCAAGGGAGAGCTTTCCTCCTTTACAGATCAGTTTCAGGAGGAAGATGTCGCTGTTTTTCATTACAAAATTATCAAAGTAGTAAGCCGAGCTAGCCAAGTGGCCAAAAAACAGACCATCTATGCCCAAGAAAAAGGCTTTGGCAGCGTAAAAGCCATGCTAAAGGAACAAAAACAAATGCAGCAAGCTGCAGCTACTCGAGCCCAAGAGCTGCAAAGCAAAATTGAGGCCTTTAAACAAAAGCAACTAGAGTTAAAGGATGGCCCTAAAGGTTTACAATACCTCCCTTTCCAAGCAGGCACAGGCTCAGTAGTAGGTTCTAAAGATAGCGTTTACTTTTATTACCAATTGGCACTGCTAGAAAATGGTAAAATCATCGACACCAATCTTGAGCGGGGGGATCGATACCTTTTACAAATAGGGGAACCCAGCCCCTTAATTCCAGCATTTTCACTGGCCTTGCAATGCCTCAAAAATCAAGGTCGTGCTATTTTTTTCATAACTCCTGAACTAGGGTATGGAGAAAAAGGTAGTTTGCCAGTGGTACCATCTAACGCAAAATTGGTATTAGATTTGGAAATAGTCGCCCTAAAGGCAGATTCATCCAAAGCAATTCATTAAATTTGAGGTATGTTTAAACCTAAACTCACCCATCACTACGTTCTATTGTTCATATTTTCATTGGTTTTGCTAGTTGCTTCCTGCAATAGAAAAGGCTTTGGCAAACTCACCAAAGGAATGAGTCCTTATGGTAAAGGTGAGTTTTGGTATAGTATCTATAGCGAGCATCCTCATGCCAGCAAGCCCAATGTAGGAGATCAAGTACGCATTGATTATAGTATGCGAAAAGGAGAAAAGATATTGAGCCAGTCTTACAATAGCCGACGTCCTGTTTTAGTACAAATCCCCCAACCCCGTTACGATAACTTTTTCACCAAAGCACTACGCTTGATGGGAGAAGGAGACTCCTTAGCTATGTATATCAAAGCAGGGGATGCCCGTGAGCTGCTAGGAGAACATCAACGGCATTTTCAAGATGAAGATGCAGTACTCTTTACCTACAAAATGCATCAGATTAAATCCGCAGAAATTCTAGAACAGGAAATTCGTAAAGAAATAGAACGAATCGACTCGCTAAGGTTAGAAACACAAAAACGCATAGAAGCTTTTGAACAAGGACTATTGGAAAGCAACTTGCAACAAAGCGACTCTGGGCTGCGTTACCTTATTCATGAGCAGGGTGCTGGTCGGAAAGCGAACAGTGGCGATTTGGTACAGGTGCACTATATGTGTTATTTGCCAGATGGCAGTATGTTGCAAGACTCTTACAGCAATATGACCCCCATGGAATTTGTGGTTGGGGACAACACCGTGATTGACGGATGGGTTGAGGGGATAAAACTGTTGAAAGAAGGTGCAAGTGCGACCCTATTTATTCCTCCTAATCTGGGCTATGGTCAAGAAGGGATGAGTGACATTATTCCACCCAATACCACACTTATTTTTTATGTAGAACTACTTACCGTAGAATAATTATGAAGATACAAACGCTACTCAAACAAGTATTCATTTTTAGTTTACTCATGGGCTTATTCTGGAGTTGCTCCCCAAAACAAGCCGAGCGTCAGCAAATTGCAAAACTTGAAGCTGAACTAGAAGCCCAAGAGGCTGAAATCAACACAGCGCAAAAGACGATAAGTGACAGCTTACTCAAACCTTTGATGAGTGCTTATGCGGCTTATGCACAGAAATACAAGGAAAATGATGAGATGACTCCGATTTACCTCTATCGGATGGGAAGTTTGTACTACCGAATCCAAAACTGGAAAGCAGCCATCCAGCATTTTGAATATGTTATTGAAGGGTATAAGGACTCTGAGGCCTATCCAGAAGCAATGATTTTGGCAGCAACACTTTATGACGAACGCCTTAACAACAAAATGCGAGCTGAAGCTCTTTACCGTTCCTATCTAGACCAGTTCCCCAATGGGGCCAGCAAAGAAAAAGCCGCCTTTTTCTTCAAGTCCCCAGAAGAAAAAACACAGGCACGCATCGGAGAATTGCAAACGCAACTACGAGAAGATCAAAAAAACAAGGGGCTCAACCGAAATTTAGCACATAAGCTCGTACGCCAATATGCCAGCTATGTCAGGCGTTACCCCAATAGTGAATTTGCTCCTATGTACTGTTTTGAAGGAGGAAAACTGGCCAGCAACTTAGGAAAAACCTCAGAAGCGGTAGAACTGTGGTTAAATATCTATGACCAATACCATGACTTTCATTTATACCCTGAAACGATACTCCTCCTAGCCGTAGAGTATGAAAATAAAATGCCACTTTTTATCCAGCGATTCCAGCGCAAAAAAGAATTTAGCAAACAATTTACAGGGCGTTTTACAGGCAAAGACTGGACAGAAGTAGACTGGTTGGCAGAAGCCGAAAAACTCTATAAAGAGTTTTTAGCGAAATATCCCGAACATGAGTTGGCCTCACATGCAGAGGCTTCCTTAAAGTACTTAGGGAAAGATCCTAATGAAATTGTTCAAGAGTTTAAGGTGAATCTTGACAGTATGCGCAGAGCATCTTCCAAAGAAATTCAATGATCCGAACCCAGCCTCATTTCAACCCATATCCTGCATCATTTTTCACATAAGTGTATTTCTGTATTATGAAGAGAATTATCATTTTGTTGCTGGTTTTAATTGGCCTTTCTGTGGCTGCTTATTTTTTGTGGAATCGTTCTAAACAATATGAAGATACCTTTGCCAACGTTGAACACACACAGTTTGCCGTAGAAAATGCCCGAGAAGTTTTGGGGCGAATTTTCTTGGCAGACCGGGAAGGTAATGTAGCCTTATTTGAACGGGGAGAGGATGATCAGTGGGTCTATACCAATAAGGTAACTGGCAAATCCTACCGCCCTAGTCCCAATGCCTTAGGTAATCTTTTAGAAGCTATTGAAGAAGTACGTGCCCGAAATCGGGTCGGTAAAGCTTCGGTTAAGAGTGTATTACGAGGAATTGGTACCATTGGTATCAAAGTCGAATTATATGATCGTCAGAATAAAAAACTGAGAACCTACTATGTAGGGGGGCCTGCCGATGCAGGACAAGCCACCTTCGCCGTTATGGATGGGGCTGAAATTCCTTATGTAGTGTATGTTCCACGTTTTGCAGGTAGTATTGACACTAGATTTACGGCCCATGAAAAGCGTCTTCGGGATAAGTCTATTCTTAGGCTCAACCCCAAGCAATTGAAATTAGTAGAGGTAGAGTATCTTCTACCCGAGCAACGCCCCTACTCTTTTAGAATTGAGGTAAAAGGCAATGCTAATTATCAGGTCGAAGCACTTTATGAAAATCCGTTAATTCAGGTTACGCCAGAATCTAAGGTAAAAGCAGACCATGTAGAAGCCTATTTTGATGAGTTGAAAGTATTTGGCGCAGAGCGTCAGATTTATGATAAAGCATTTAGAGACTCTATTATTCGCACCACGCCTTTTGCCCGAATCCGTTATCAAGTAGACGGCAAGGCAGTTGAAGAACTGACCCTCTACCCTTTAATCAACCCCAATTTTGACCGAGGTGATGGGCGACCTGGAATTAGACAAAGGGTACAACGCTATTATGTAGATGTAGATGAGGATCATTTTTATATGGCTCAAGACCTGGTCATGCGCAAAGCACTTCGGCCTTTCGACTTTTTTATGGAAGGGCTTGACGATCAACGCCCAGTAAAATAATTCCAAAATTTCAACTAATTATGGCTGTACTTCAAATTAACAACCTCAGTAAACACTATGGTAAAATTAAAGCAGTACAGCATCTAAATCTAGAGATCAAGGCTGGAGAGCTTTATGGTATCTTGGGACCCAATGGTAGTGGTAAGACCACTACCCTAGCTATGCTAGTAGATATTATTCGACCGACTAGTGGCAACTATAGCTGGTTTGGGCAAGACTCTAGTGCAGTACTACGCCGTAAAATAGGCACATTGCTAGAAACACCCAATTTTTATCCCTATCTCAATGCAGTCCAGAACCTCAACATCTGGGCAAAAATCAAAGGAGTTGATAAAAAAGAGATTCCTAAGGTGCTAGAAACTGTAGGCCTATCAGAGCGCGCGTACTCTGCATTTAGAACCTTCTCTTTGGGCATGAAACAACGCCTAGCTATTGCCTCAGCCCTATTAGGAGACCCCGAAGTCCTCATTTTTGACGAACCTACCAATGGACTCGACCCCCAAGGTATTGTAGATGTACGAGAACTACTGATCAAAATTGGGGCAAGGGGTAAAACTATCTTATTAGCAAGCCATATTATAGATGAGGTCGAAAAAGTTTGCTCACATGTAGCGATTATCAAAAAAGGACGATTATTAGCCTCTGGTGCAGTATCCGACATCTTATCCGCTGACCCTGTTTTTGAGCTGGCCGCTCAGGATTTATCAAAATTGCAAAACCTCTTAGAACAAGCAACCTGGTGCAAACAAGTAAAGCGACATCATCAACACATCGAATTACAATTGGCACAAGCCCTTAGTGCTGCCGACTTGAATCGTTATTTGTATGAAAAAGGGCTGGTTCTAACACATTTGGTGAAACGCAAAAAGAGCCTGGAATCTGAATTTTTAGAACGCACCCAATTGGATTAAAGCCCTAAAACCTATGATTTTAAAGTTATTGGATTTAGAATGGAAAAAACTCTTTCCGAGTTGGACCTTTCGCATTGTACTTGCTGTATTTTTTGTAGCACTTCCACTCTTGGTTTGGACTACCGAACTGATGACCGTTGGAATAAGTCCTATGGTAGATGCTCAAACAAAGTTGGTTTATAAGTTTCCTCAGATTTACCGGACAGTGGCCTATTGGGCAGGGCAACTAGGGTTTTTCACTCTCCCCTTCCTCATCCTACATTCCATCTCTATGGAATACAGCAACAAAACCTTGAGACAAAGCATCATTACGGGACTAGAACGCTATCATGTTGTATTAGCAAAATTATTGTTGGTGCTTATGCTTGCCATCATAGCTAGCTTGTATGTCAACTTAGTTGCCTTGATTTATGGTGCTATCAAAAGTACTTACTGGGACTTTAAATATGTTTGGTTGGCCTCCTCACAGTTTTTTCTACAAATTATGAGCTATATGAGTTTAGCTGCGATGTTGGCCTTTTTAGTAGGGCGTATAGGGCTTTCCACTATTATTTTTTTTAGTTATATTGTAGTAGTAGAACGTATCATCATTTACACCTTATTTCATTATGCTCTGGAAGCTCCAGAAATTAGTATTTATTTGCCTGCTTCTACATTCTGGTGTCTAATTCCCATTACTTGGTTGACTCAAGCCTTTGAATTAGTAGAGGAGATTAGTAAAAGTGAAGGGTATCAATCCAGTATTATTCAAGGACCTGCTCTTTGGAGTATGACAAGTATTTATATCCTGCTCTTTTGGGGAATTAGTTTTTGGCGCATTCAAAAAAGAGATCTCTAAGTTTATACAACCTGAACCTAGATAGATGCGTTTAAACGATATGATCAACAGCATATTATGAAATTCAAGCAACCAACACTTTGGGTATCTGCTATATTTTTGGGAGTTATCATAGGTTTTTATGTCTATACTAAGACCATGGAAAAGGCTGAGATAAAACGCAGCACCAGTGAACTTTATCAATGGATGCCCAATGCCGACGCACTAAAAATTATTCAGGACAACCTAGATCCAGAGAACCATGCCAAGATTAGAAATTTATCGGATCATTTTTGCCATTGTGCAGAACTCCATGAATCTGCCCTAGATCGTTATGCATGGGCTTATGTCAAAAGTTCAGATGGTCTAGACAATGATCTATCTCAGATTATGAATATTATGCCGTTTATGAAATGCTTGGAGATGGATATTGCACCAGTTGAGCTGGCAACAAGCACTATGACGGACAAGGCCAAAACTGCTTTTCTCCATCTTGGAGAAAAGATGCAAAAAAAGGTGCCTTTTTACCTGATCTTAATTGAGATGTCTGATCATTGTAAAAAACAGAATCAGAATGTTACACTTATTTTCAAACAATTTTTACAAGCTGATAATTAAGATAGCCTATGTTTCAAAAGAAAAATAGAATCTGGCTCATTGGGGCAATTATTGTGGGGCTGATGATTGGGTGGACACTCACTGGTAAAATGAAAAAGAGAGAGTTGAATGATATTCTTGAACCTAATCTGGCAAAAGCGGAGCAGGTCTACAGTCAGTTGGGGCCTTACAGCAAGGTCAACCTAGATTATTTGGTACTAGAGTACTGCCACTGCCTCAGTCAATTTGATGAAGAAGAAGTATTGGATAGCTCTGAAATACAAAAAAATGCCCTTGCTTTACAAAATTATGTCAATACTTGTATTGGAGGGAATTTACGAGAATTATCCACTACCTTGGATGAGGACTTGGCCCAAATGTTTAATTTGAATAATGCAGAACTTGAGGCCTACCGGATGGCTATGATTATGAATTTTATGGAAAAGGACTGTCCTCAGTATCAAGAGGCTGCACAAGTCTTATTAAAAAGAAAAGCGGTTGTCATTCGTTAATATTTGACAAAGGCCTTAGCTGCGCTCCCCCCCTCCCAAAGCTCCACTTCCAGCCAATATTTTCCTTCTGGTAAATGAGAAAGCTCCACGCTGTTGCTAGAAGGAGCTTGTTCTGCCCAAATCACTTGCCCTATGGCATTATAAATACGAACCCAACGAATTTTGGTATTACTCAAACTCCAATAAAGCCGCCCCTCTACAGGATTGGGAAACAACTGCCAAGATGAAAGAGGTGGATTTGGGAAAATAATGGCGGTAGGCTCCACCAAATTGGTATCAATCTGGTAACTCGCTAAAAAAACATCATAGCCCCCAATCGCCTGAAGGCTATCTGTTCCCAAAATAGTACTATCCTGAAACAATCCTGCCATTACTATCCGATTAGCATTTACAAAACTTAGATGATAGCCAAACTCATTGCGTTTTTCTCCTGTTCTAAATCCCCACAAATATCCCCCATTAGACTCAAAACCAAGGATAAAGGGGTCGGTAGGGCGATTGAAATGCTTGGCTAAGATAGTATCATTACCCATATAAATCATGCTATCGAAGCTCCCGACTGCATAAATGCGATCGTCTGGCCCTGTTGCCAAATCAAAAATAAGCTCGGCAAACTCCTCCCCAAAGCGTTTGGTCCAGAGCAACTGCCCAAGAGTATCATAAGCCGCCATAAAAGATTCCTCCTCGCCAGAGGCGAGGAGCACTTGCTGTTCAAATTGAATATCATTGAAAAACCAGCCCCCAAGAACCAGCCGTCCCAACTGCTTTTGGTAAACCAAGGCAGGGCAATTATCCACATATCCACCTCCAAAGCTTTTGACCCATCGCCACTGGCCATTGGAATTCCAGCTTGCTAGAAAACCATCGTAAGAGTAAACCGCCTCAAAGTGATAAGGCCCAAAATCAGCCGAATCGCGGTAGACCCCAGCCAAATACACATGGTCTTGTGCATCAAAAACAATTTCCAGAGCTTCATCATTTCGGGGGCCACCCATCACTTCTGCCCAAAGCGGTTGACCTTGGCTGTCTACTTTCACAATAAAAGCATCACGCAAACCCATACTGATGATACTTTCAGCCCCCAGCAAAAGGGTATCGGTAAAATAACCATGGAGGTAAATTTCTTGGTGGCGATTGACCGCCAGCCCCGTAGCCACCTGAGCATTGCGCCCTCCATAACTTTGCCCCCATTGCCACTGACCTGCGCTATCTATACAGAGCAAAAAAGCATCATCTAGGTCGATGGCCTGAAGGCTATCGCTCCCCCAGTACAGGTGCTGGTAAAAACTACCTGTTAGATAGAGTCGGCTATGGCTACTGTCTATGGCTAGCCCTGTTGGGCGGTCATCATCCACTCCACCAAAGGTATGCAACCACTGCAAATCTCCCATAGCATTGTATTTGGCAATAAAACCATCGGCATAGCCCCGAGTGGGCTGCCCCATCAGAGTATCGTAATAATAGCCTGTTAGATAGCTATTGCCTTGGGGGTCTACCACTAGTCCACTTCCAAAATCAAATTCTGCAGAACCCAACTGTGTTAGCCATACTTGTTGCAAAGGATGGTTCGATTGGGCGGTAACTTTAGAAACCAAACAACAACAACTAAAGCAAAGTAGTATGTATCGTAAAATCATAGTTCAGCGTAATTTAGTGACTAAGAGTTTGGACTCAAGACAACAAATAAAGTTTAATTTCTCAGTTTTTCAAATATTTTGATTATATTTGATAACTAAGCTACTATTTAAAACACTTTCATTTCTAGTGGCTTAGCAGCTAAATCCGAACCCTAGACCTTGCCTTCCACATCTTATCTCCCCAAGCTCCATTTGGAGTACCTTAACTCTTAAAAGGCATTGCTATGCGATTTTTCTACTGGATTATCATTCTATTATTGACCAATACTCAGCTCTGGGCGCAGTATGAAGACCCAAGCTCTTTTCAGCGTGCGTTTCATCCCAACCGTATCTTTTCGGTAGAAGTGACGACAACCATGGGCGTTGGTACAGCGAGTAGTACTTTTCTCAATTTCAACACCCAATATGCCCTTTGGCAGCGACCCTACCAGTTTATCAACCTACAAACGGGTATTGGAGCCGGTTTTATGCGTAACGACTATGGAAAATTGGCTTCTTTCAGTGTCCCCCTAGGATTAGTATATGGCTATGGCAAAAAAGGACATTTCTTTGAAGCTGCCTTGGGTCCTCGTTTTAATGTGGGTTTTTCCTTGGCAGAGGGTATGCAGGTAGTTCCTTTCTTAATGCCAACCCTGGGCTATCGCTACCAAATCCCCAAAGAAGTTTATTTTCATTTTCAAGCAGGTATGCAGTATCATCCTAATCTAGGAGTAGCTCCTTTGGTAGGGATAGGGGTAGGATATGATTATTAACAAATATGAGTCATCCCTTAAATCTACCAAATAGCAGGGACTAAAGACCCGTACGCTTTTAGACTAAGAGACCCAAAGACTAGATGATATACGTCTTGTCTTTGGATTCCTTAGTCTAGCATCTGATAGTCTACAAGCAAATGCAATATTTGATCTGCTCTATGGGCTCAAGATAAGGGATGAATCCTATATAAAGTGCTCATCCCTACTTATTGAATGATTAGCTTTTCATGTTGTTGAAAATCTGTCCCCTTGATATTGACAAGATACATAGCTGCTGGTAATTCAGTAATAGGCAAACTGGCTTGTCCATCAAAATCATTTTCGATAAATTGCTTGACGATACGGCCATTCATGTCGATAATACTGATTTCAAGTGCTCCTTGATAATCCATTACACTCAAATTGAATTCGGTATTACTAACTGATGTTACGCACAACAAATAAAAATTAAACTAAAAAGCATAACTTTATGG
>CAZOLU010000016.1:0-12657 GCA_964580485.1 uncultured Saprospiraceae bacterium
CTACCAACAGGAGTAGACCTAGTCCCCCCAAAAGGTAACTCCAGTTGATGCCTCCTTTGGGGGCGATCTTGATGGCTTTACTATCTCCTAGTTGTATGAAAGGCGCCCAAAAGGCTGGGTGAGCGGCAAGACCATCAGCCGATGCAATATAATCGAGCTTGGCTTTGCGCAGCGCAGCGGCTTTGTTCATTCCACTAGACAGATGCTTATAAAAATTCTGCATAATAATAGCCGTAGAAGCATCATTTACCTGCCAAAGGGAAACCACTAAAGAGGGAACTCCCGCATACATGAATGAGCGGGCAAGTGAAGCAGTCCCATTCCCTTTTTGAAATTTACCATAGCCCGTTTCACAAGCAGAGAGTACCACCAATTCGGCCTGTAACTCCATTTTTGAAATCTCGTAAGCTTGTAGAAAGTTGTTTTCTAAAGTATCTCCATCTTCGGTAAATACTAGGCTAGATAAAATTGGACTTTGCTCATTCAATAGCCCATGCATAGCTAGATGAATGATGCTAAAATCAGCAGCTTTTGCCTTAAATACTTGTTCAGAGGCATTTTGGCCAAAACCAAAATATCCCTCATAAGCGTTAGCCAACATTTCAACTTCTTCCTGAGCTGCCGGTAAGGCCTGCAAAGCATCTCTGAGATTTCGATATACTGGGATTCTAGATCGAGTGCTAAGTGAATCTGAGGCAGTCTCATAATTAGCAGCCATGGCTAATAACCCACCATTGGGCTGCTTTGGCTTATCCTGAGCTGCCCCCACCCACAAGGTAGCGGAATAGTGGTAACTAATGGTATAGGTTTTTAATAGATAAGGAAAATCTTTGTAAGCTAGATCTTCAGAAGGTTGTTCTGTTAGGAATACCTCAAATGGAAGGTGTGCTAATTCCCCATCTGGAATGATGGTTAATTTTTTAATGCTACTAGAATTGGGGAAAATTGGTTCTAAAAGTTGAGTGTAGAACCAGTTGGCCGTCTCGACATAGTCTTTACGCGCTTTTTTTTGCTCTTTAGATCGGTAACTGTAGTCGCTAAGTACCTTGTGGAGTTGCTTGATTTTATCTTGTAATAGCAAACGGTCAATTTTGAGTTGAGTGACCTTTAAATCTTTGGCATCAATACAAAAGACATAAACCGACGAATCTCCAATAAGGTATTCGATCATAGCCTCATGCTTGGTCAACTTTTTCTGAATATCTGCCAGGGAACTAACTTTGTTATCATGCTTTAACTGCCCGTATTTGGGGTATCGACTAGCGAGTTGTTTAGTAAAACGGTTGATCTCAATATTGACATCATTCAACAAACTGATTAAGCTATCTTTTTGTACTTTGCCGTTTGCATTAGCAATAGCACCTTCTAGACTGGCCCTCTGTTTTTTAAGTGTTTTTTCTTGAGCTAATAAGCTATCGGGCACCGCCCCAAAGCTGTAAATGCGTTCGCCTCTGCTAGCTTCTAACAGGAGGATGGCCTTGTATTGTTCGCTGATCTCAAACGCTTTCTGATCATTAGAGCTTTCAAGAAGTTGCGCCACTCCTTTCAAGGTCCATTCTTCCTGCATGGTTAATACCTGTAGTTTTTCTTCGGTATTGTTGAATTTATCTCTACTCTTTTTTAAGATCTGCAAGGCTAAGTCAATGATGATTTCCTCCTCTTGCCCTGTGATGGATTGTTTATGATTAAAAATGAGACGTTGTCTCAGGATGTTCAAAACATTCATTGATCGGCTATAATCAAGTGGAACTGATCTCAGCAGCTTAGCTTTTTCTGTTGTAATAGGGAAAGCCATCTCGATCTGAGTAACACTGCCCAAGGCTTTTTCCAATATTTGAAAACTACGGTCAAACTGCTCAAGTTTTGCATAGGTAACAGACAAATTGACCAATAAATGGGCATAATTGGGATGGTTTTGTACCGAGGCAGATTCCATAATAGATTTGGCTTCCAAAAAATATTGTAGAGCAAGATCTAAATTATTCCGTTCATAATTAAGTGTTCCTAAATCCCTTATCAAGGAGGCATATCTGGGATGTTGTACCCCCAATGTTTTCTTGTAAATACCAGCAGCCTCATCATAAAGTTTTTGAGCATTTTCAAAATCATCTTTGAGTTGATAAACTTGGGCCAGATTACAAAGATATAAAGCATAGTTGGGATGGCTATTGCCCATTGTTTCTTTGGCAAGTTCTATAGAGGCTTTGTAATACTTAATAGCTTGGTCATACTTCTTTTCCTTTTGATATAGAATTGCCAGATTGTTCAATGGGGTATTATGGGTTTTTAGCTTATTTGCCTTGCTAATTTCAATAGATTGCTCGTAAAGTGATGCTGCCTGCTGATATCTCCCCATCTGGTAATACAAAAGTGCCAGGTTATTTAGATCTATGGAAAAATTTGGGTGCATTTTACCAACATATTTTTTATTGATTTCAATGACCTGAAGGTATAGGGGTTCGGCCTCTTCGAATCGACCTGTTCTGACATACAAAGTGGCTAAATCGCCCAGAGGTCCACCATAGGAAGGATGAAAACGGCCATAGATTTTTTCTTTGATGGATAGGACTTCCTTGTACAACTTCTCTGCTTTTTTGTATTGGCCAGTTTCAATATAAAGTACTCCTAAGTTGCCCAGATAAGCCGAATAGGTTGAATCAGAGGTACCAAATTCTTCTGCGGCTTTATCCACCATTGCCTTTCCTATGGGAATTGCGCCATAAAAATCTCCGGCATCATATCTATCATAGATCAAACTGTCTAACACTTCAAAACTTAGGCTTTTCAGGTTTTGAGCACTGACCTGAAAGTATTGAATGATAATTAAACAGAGTAGTAGGTATTTTTTCAAATCAATAGGGTATAAGTACGTTTAATAAAAATTTCGACACTTTTAGGTTTCAAGTTCTTTGAATGATATAGTATAGTTTTTGCCAAAATTGCAGAGTATTTCGTTGACTTGGGTCTCCAATTCATCTTGGGTATCAATATGCTCAAAATCCATCGCTTGTCCCAGACCTTATTTGCTAGGGTTTTATAAATCAATAGTCCGTGAAGTTTTTTAGTTTTTGCGAAAAGTTCACAGACTAAAAATAAATTATAATTTTTTTGAGGCTGGAATTTTCTCAAATGGAAAAGGTGCGTCTTCAAACATAAAACCGTACATATTTTCGAAACCTATGCTAAAGGTCACAAAGACTCCTTTGGTATAGGATTCAGTAAAATTGATTGAATCTCAATTTGTACACGGTTTTATATCTTCAAATACCATATCTGGAAATATTTGGAGACTCGTCCTGAATTTAAATTCAAGACAAGTCGCCAACAGGCCTTTAACCTCAAGATAAAGAAAAATAGAGAATTGAGGATCTATTTAGGCAATTTTTCTACGACGGATCAGTCCGATAACAATGAAAACTAAAACAACCCCACTTCCTCCTATCAGCCACCAAAGTATATTACCCGCCCCTTTTTGACGGATTTGCACTGGCTGCTTATCTCCCAACTGTATGAAAGGCGCCCAAAAGGCTGGGTGAGCGACAAGATCATCAGCCAATGCAATATAATCGAGCTTGGCTTTTTGCAAGGCTTTGGCCTTGTCTAGCCCTTGAGCTAGATTTTTATAAAAATTCTGCATAATAATAGCCGTAGAAGCATCATTTACCTGCCAAAGGGAAACCACTAAAGAAGGGACTCCCGCATACATAAAAGAACGCGCCAAAGACATGACCCCCTCCCCTTGCTGAAACTTGCCATAGCCCGTTTCACAAGCAGAAAGCACTACTAAATCTGCATTAAGCTGCAACTGAGAAATTTCATAAGCCTGTAAAAAGTTATCCTCCAAACTATCTCCATTTTCAGTGAAGGCAAGACTCGATAAGATAGGATGTTGGGTGTTGAGTAAGCCATGCATAGCTAAATGGATAACGGCAAACTCCGAAGCTAACTTTTTAAATTCAGTCTCATTCGCCATTTCCCCATAGAGATAGCTCCCTTCAAAACCCTCCGATAGGCTTTCCACTTCTTTCTGAGCAGCAGGCAATGCTTGAAGTACTTTTCTCAAATTGCGCAAAGCAGGCGATCGCAGAGCCGACTTATGCGAGGTATTCTCTGATTCATAGCTCGCTGCACAAGCCAAGAGCTTGCTATTATTTTTTCTCTTATTTTGCTGCTGATTCTCCTGCCAAAGTGCAATGGCATAGCTGTAAGAAATGCTGTATTTATTCAACAGATAAGGGAGTTCTTTATAAGAGAGCTCTTCACTGACTTTAGCAGTTAATAATGCCTCAAAGGGAATATGCCCCAAGGCTCCATCAGGAACGATAATCAACTCTTGATATTTTGATAGATCCTCTTCTGCTCCTTTAAATAAATGTTGATAGAGCCAATATGCTGTTTTTAAATAGAGTGCTTTAGATGCTTCTTCTGAATTATTTAGGAAATCGTAATTGGATAAGCATTTTCTCAAATCTCTAATTTTAGCGTCTAACTCCTGCTGACTCATCTCCAAGGTTAAGAGTTGATAGTCTTTTTGGTTGATTAACAATAACAAGATGGATTCTTCTGTAACCAAATACTCCAACACCAATTGATTTTTGTTGAGTTTTGCCTGTAAGGCCTTCATCTGAATGGGATCGGAAGCCGTTTTACGCTTAAAATAATCTGGATAGTCCTTTTTATAGATTTGGTTAAGCGCGTCTAACTCTCTTTCTAAAGCTAATTTTTCTTTATTGAGTCCCATCCTTTCGGTAGAATCTACCACTTCCAATAATTGCTTGTTTGACTTTTTTAATGCCGCCTCAAGATTCGCCTCTTTGAGGGCAAGCGAATCAGGTACCAAGCCCATAGTTTTTGCACGCTGAGCTTTTAAGGCATCAGCCAAAAGCAAAGACTTATTTAAATCCATAAAATAAAGCACTTCATCTCCCAAATCCGTAGCTTTCTTAGCGGTTAGTTGCTCTATGGTTTGTAGGGCATTTTTATTTCGTCGGGCATAACCCTGAAATACCATCAACTTATCCTGAGCCGCAAGCATCTGATTTTTATACTTTAACATCAAGTTCGAGGCTTCTTTTCTGTAGTTTAATGCTGCTTGCAAAGAAGAGTTATTCCCTTTATTTTCTTCAAGTTTGGCTAAGAGATCAAGACTAGTCATTGCCTCCTGTGGCCAAAGCACTTCTTTTTGTCCTTCCTCAAATTGGTTTAGGCTTAATGCTTTTTCCAGAGAGGTTTCAGCCGATTCAAGGCTATCCATTTCCTGATAAACCTGAGCTAAATTATTGAGTAGCTTGACATAAGTTTGGCTTTTCTGATCCGTAGCCTCTTCCAAAATAGTTTTAGCATCCAAGAGGTATTCTAAACCTTTTTGCAGCTCTTCTTTTTTGAAATAAAGCATCCCCATATTTGCTAATTCTCTGGCATAAGAAACTGAACGAACGCCCATTTTATTTTTGCGTAAATCTAAAGAGCTTTGGGTAATCTTCATGGCCTCATTCAAATCTCCCATTTGCTCATAAACATTTGCCAAATTATTGAGCAATGCCATATAGTTGTAGTCTTCTTTCCCAATCGTTTCTTCCAGCAAATTTAAGCCTCGTTCTAGCTCAGTAATTGCCTTCTTATATTGTTTAGTTTTCCCATAAAGTGCTGCCATATTGTTGAGTACATAACCAAAGTATGGGTGTTTAGGGTTTAATTTCAGCCAAGTATTGTAAGCCTCCTGATACGCCGACTCTGCCTCAGTATATCGCCCCAAATAGTAGTAACAGTCGGCTAAATTTCGGATAGAAATAGCATACTGTTTATTCTCTTTGCCAAGAATTGCTTCACATTTTTCGATGGATTCCTGTGCATAGGGCAATGCCTCCTCATAATAAGTCATTTTTTGGTATAATGCAGCAATATTTCCAAGAGCTCGTACCATATCTGGATCATTTTCTTTTCCATTGTTTTTCAAGAGCTCATAGGCCTCTAAATAAAGCGGTTCTGCCAACTCATATTGTTCCTGCCGCCAGTACATCACCGCAAGGTTGTTGATGGTTGGAGCTAGTTTGGAGGGGTCTTCTTCATAATAAGCTTTTCCTTTTTCATAAGCTGCCTTAATTAAGGGGATGGCCTTGTTGTATTGGTTATTAGCTCCATAAAGGGTTCCTGCAACATTTAGTGCAGGAATATAAAGGGAGTCTACATCAGGCAAATGCTTTTTGATATAATCCAATCGCTGTTCTGCGGCTTCTAAAGCTGCTTTAAAATTACCATTCTCATAATTTGTATAAAGGATAGAATCTAGTCGGATGAGTTCTTTTTTATCCACATCACTAAGTTGTGCAAACAGAAAAGAACAACTAATAAATAGTAGTGTTAGTGTCAAGTAAATGGGTTTCATCTTTTTTTGTTTTAATAGGGTAATTTTTTAATTTTTTATCAAGAATAAGGCACTTTAAGAATCCATATCTTAGAAACTGTTCATTCGCAACTATATAAAATTAAAAAAGAGCCATCTAAAAAGATAGCCCTTTCAAAACTTTATTTCAAGGAAAAAATCTAATCATTATAACAAAACTGCCCTTTTTCGATCAAGGTAGCAGCCACCTGACGGCGTAGTGCTTTGGTGTTGATAAACTCATGCTTGGTGTAGCGCTTAATTGCCAACATCAAGGTGCGTTTGTTATCCCCATCAGCCCAAGCAGCCACAACATTTTTAGCCGATACCGCAAAACGCTCAATTGCATCATTAATGTAAACCTTAGTCATGGCCTCACGGTCGCCAACAAAATCAGCTCCCTTGACCTGTGCCAATTTTAAGGTACGCAAGATGGCGGACTCGGAAAGATAAATTTCAGACATCATATCCGACATTGCAATCAGGATCTCCTGCTCATTTTTCAGTTCCATCATTAGGTTTTGAGCGGTAAGTCCTGCTACAGCTAGGTAACATTTTTTCAAGTTGCGCACATATTCTTGCTCCTCAGCTAAGAGCCCTTCTGGTTTTCCACCCAATTTAGGCATAGACATCAACTCTTTTTGAATCGCCATGGCTGGAGTCATTAAATCCAATTTGCCACTCATGGCACGCTTCATCAACATATCGATAGAAAGCATACGGTTGATCTCGTTAGTTCCTTCAAAGATACGGTTGATACGAGAGTCCCGATAAGCACTGGCCATAGGAGCTTCTTCAGAATAACCCATACCACCATAAATTTGCACTCCCTCATCTACTACATAGTCCAAACATTCCGAACCACGCACCTTTAAAATTGCACATTCAATCGCATACTCCTCAGCAGCACCTAATAGAGATTCAGCCAAAGACTTCCCTTCTTCTTTCATTTGATGCTCTACATGACCAATTGCGCGAGCTGCACGATGCATAGCTGCTTCAGTTACCCAAGTACGGATCGCCTGCTCAGCAATTTTGTGTTGAATTGCACCAAAGCTAGAAAT
This sequence comes from uncultured Saprospiraceae bacterium, assembly GCA_964580485.1. Lineage (GTDB taxonomy): Bacteria > Bacteroidota > Bacteroidia > Chitinophagales > Saprospiraceae > Saprospira. Next base: position 7,447 of record CAZOLU010000016.1, read on the forward strand.
AGAAACGCCAAATTGCTTACGCTCATTCGCATATTGAATCGAGTGGTCAATCACTTCTTTACAAGCACCCAACACCCCAGCCGCTAATTTGATACGACCAATATTGAGGATATTAAAAGCAATTTTATGCCCTTTTCCAATTTCCCCTAAGACATTTTCTTTGGGCACTTTTACATTTTCGAAAAACACCTGACGGGTAGAAGAACCTTTGATACCCATTTTGTCTTCCTCTGCACCTACACTAACACCATCCCATTTGCGCTCAACGATGAATCCCGTAAATTTATCGCCATCAATTTGAGCAAAAACTACAAAGATATCAGCAAAACCAGCATTGGTAATCCACATCTTTTGTCCGTTCAGGATATAGTGTGTTCCTTCCTCATTCAAAACCGCCTTAGTTTTTGCGGCCAAAGCATCAGAACCAGAACCAGGTTCGGTCAAACAATAGGCAGCAAACAATTCACCTGCGATGGTAGGAGGGAGATACTTTTGTTTTTGTTCTTCATTACCAAAATAGAGAATAGGTAACATTCCAATTCCCGTATGCGCACCATAAGAAAGGGAGAATGAGCGGGTTTTGGCAAAATATTCGGTAATGGCCATGTTGGTTTCAAAGTCTTGCATAAAGCCACCGTATTCTTCAGGGAAGGAAGTTCCCAGAATCCCCAATTCTCCTGCCTTGCGCAATAAGTCTTTGGTTAGCTCGATATCCAATTTTTCTATTTTAGCACTGTTGGGTACGACTTCTTTTTCAATAAAATCATTCACCATATTCAGTACCATGCGTTGCTCCTCAGTAAGATCACTTGTGATGAACATATTAGAGGGGTCTACCTCACTGATTAAAAATTCCCCTCCATTCAAGACTTGCTTGAGTGTGTTGGTTTCCATAAAATTTGATTGTTTTTAGTGTTCAAAATCCTTGTACAGGATTAAAATCAATATTAGTTGGTGATTGTTTGGCAGATTCCGCCAAATCCAGTCAAAAATAGTATTTAGAATTGAATTTGGCAATATTTTTTTATTTCTGGCTTACTGATAGATACAAAAGATGAGGGAGATCACCTACTTTAAGAGGAAAAAAGGCTGTTCAAACCGCTGGTACTGGAGCTTTGGGCTTATTTAGAATGGGTATAATTTAGATTGCAGACTATATGCACTTGTGCTATTCCAAAACAGAGTTGGCCAATGCCCGACCTGCCGCAGTAGTCCTAGTAGATGCCAAATATGCATGAATGAGACGCTGACAATCTTCGGGCTGCTGCCCAAATTGAAGGATCAAGGCTTTGTTGACGATTAAAATACCATAGGTTTCGTCATCCATATCCTCCAAAGCCAAGGCTTTTTCAATCAAGTCCCATCGAGTTTCAGGAGAGCGATAGAGTGCCAATAGGCCCTTGTATGCTGGAGCAAAAGTGGGAAAACGCTCGATCATTTGTTGCAAAACCGATAGGCGTTGATTGTCGGGCAGCCATTCCGATTGGAGATAGGCCCGGTAGAGCCCTGCTGCAAAAGCTCCACTTTGCTCCCGATCCAGAGTCCAGAGCGCCGTTTTGGTGGTAAAAAAGCCATCTGGGGCGAGTTGCTCTGTTTTTTTATAATACTCATAAGCCTTTTCATAATCTTCCTGCAAAAGATAGGTATAGGCTAAATCGTAGAGTGGATAAGGCCAGTTGGGGTCAACCTGATGCGCTTGCTCAAAAAAGGCAATTGCTTCTTGGTATGCTCCCTGCTCTCCAGCCTTACGGCCTTGCTGATGTAATTCCTGTGCTTGCATTACTTTCTATACAATTTTGAATCTCGCAACCAATACTCAATCATTCCATCATATTCATCCACCTCAATATGGAAGGCACCTTTTTCATAAAGCTTATCCAAAACCTCCTGAGCATCATCTAAGGAAATTTGTTTTTCTACACAAATCAGCGTTGGAGTTAGGCGACCATCATTCTCAATCGCTAGTTTAAGAATTTCGCTGTCATCGATTCTTATTCTCCCATCATCGGCTGTTTCAAGTGATGGAATTTCGACTTTCTCAGCATCTCCAATTTCCTGCCCTCTATGATTGATGTTGGAAATATACACGCGCTGAAAACTACCATTGTAGTGTGATTTAACAAAGCCCTTTGCAATCAATTGTTTCAGAAACTTTCTTGCTTCCTGAATGGTCATATCAAATAACCACACAAAGTGAGCTGGGGATAGCTCATAGTCTTCGGTATGTTCCAACACCTTTTCCAAGACTTCTTGATCGGGCATTTTTTTCCAATCATAGATTTTATGGGTAGTAGGTAATTTAGTTTTGATCTGATAAAAAGTAGACCCATCATTGGCATACAGACTACGCATCACTCCGTTATTGATCCAGGTATGTATTCTTAATGAAGCCTGCGACATGGTCATAGGCGACAACTGAATCAGCTGTTTGAGGGTCAAGACATAGTTGTTTGCCATAAAAAGTTCAAGTAGTTGTCGATCAGAAAACTTTTCCTTAGCTTTTCGATAGCTGCGCTTGGTACCTACCACTAGCATGTAAGTCAGTGCCGCAACGACCAACACGCTCAGGGTAATCATGATGATGGCTAATTTAGGCATGGCGATTCATTTTATATAAAATAAGTCCAGATATGTTCATTTAGTTCAATTTTATCCTGTCACCATCAACTTGGCATAGCGAAGCATGATTCGTTTTTCGCCGACTTCATCACCGAAGAAGATAGTTGCAATTTTATTAGACCCCCCATCTACGGCAATCACTTTACCTTCACCAAAACGCTCATGTAATACGGTAGCTCCTGCTACAATTTTACTACTAGAGCTAGGCTTGAAGTTGGCGATTTTCGGACTGGTATTTTTCTGAAAAGTCCGTTTAGAATCGAGCTTTGGGGAGCTATTGCGTGGCAGTTTCATTCCTGTTACTTTAGCCCTTGGCGAAAGGTTTCCTACATCTAGACATTCAGGAGATATTTCCTCTAAAAAACGGCTGGAACTATTATACTGCATTTTTCCAAATCGATATCGGCTAGAAGCATAAGAGAGGATAAGGTAACGCTCTGCTCGGGTAATGGCCACATAAAAGAGTCGGCGTTCTTCATCTACTGCCGAGCGTTGATCCCTGGATTTCAAGGCCATCATAGAGGGGAAAAGATTTTCCTCCATCCCTGCAATAAATACTGCGGGAAACTCTAAGCCTTTCGCAGAGTGTACTGACATCAATTTGACTCGATCTGTATTATTTTCGTCAGTATCCAAATCGGTGACTAAAGCAATATTCTGTAAGTAGCTGGTCAAAGACTTATCGCCAATATTGGTCATCATCTCATCTACTTCGTCTTCCTCTACAAAAGATTTGATACCATCCAGTAATTCTTGTACATTTTCTACCCGACTTCGTCCCTCGGCCGTTTTATCCTTTTTGAGGTCATCCATAATACCTGCCATACGTACTACCCTCCGAGATAATTCATAGGCATCATCCTCTGTAGCCCAGCGCTGAAAAGCCTCGATTAGAGCAACAAACTCGGCGATTGATTTACTAGCTCGAGAAGAAAGTCCAAACTGGCTAGCTTTTTTTAAGATCTCCCAAAGCGGTGCACTCTGTTGTTCTGCGGCTTCAGATAGTTTTTCAAGGCTGGACTTCCCGATTCCTCGAGTAGGATAATTGACGATTCGCCGCAAGGCTTCTTCATCTTGAGGGTTGACAATTACTCTAAGATAAGCCAAGCTATCCTTAACTTCTTTTCGCTCATAAAAAGACATGCCCCCATACACTTTGTAGGGGATTCTATGGTTTTTTAAAGCTTCCTCAAATACCCTTGATTGAGCATTCACCCGATAGAGAATAGCAAAATCTTCATTTTTGAGATGATATTGGTTTTTCATATCTACAATGGCATTGCTAATATAGCGAGCTTCCTCTGTATCAGTTACTGCCCTTAAGATTCGGATACGTTGCCCTTCGCCCTGTTCGGTAAAAATCTTTTTACGAATTTGCTTACTGTTGTGGGCAATGACATCATTAGCTGCTTGAACGATATAATTTGTAGAACGATAGTTTTGCTCTAATTTATAAATAGACAGGTTGGGATAATCTTTTTCAAAATCTAGAATATTCTGAATAGTTGCACCTCTAAAAGCATAGATAGATTGTGCATCATCTCCTACAACACAAATATTTTTAGGACTTCCTGGATAATTGACTAAATACTGAATAATACCATATTGTAATTGATTGGTATCCTGAAACTCATCTACCAATACATACTTAAATTTTTTACGGTATTTTTCTAAGACATTTTCAGGATTCTCGGCCAAAAGTCGATGCATTTGATAAAGAAGGTCATCAAAATCCATAGCTCCAGAACGAGCACATTTCTTTACATAGAGATCATATATTTTGTAAACATAAGGCACTTTAGCTTGCTTATCTGCTAAAATCCGATCCCCATCCGTAGCATAATCCTTAGGATTGACCAATTGATTTTTAGCCATTGAAATACGGCTGTACACCAAATTCGGAGTGTAGGTTTTAATATCTAACCCCTGTGCCTTGACAATCTCTCGGATAGCACTTTTAGCATCGGAAGCATCATAAATAGAAAAGTCAGAGGGGAAGCCTATTTTAGGAGCCTCGCTACGAAGAATTCGGGCAAAGATAGAGTGAAATGTTCCGGCCCAAATTTGATTGGCTTTGCCCCCAACTACTTTAGAGATACGTTCCTTCATTTCTTTAGCAGCCTTGTTGGTAAAGGTCAATGCCAAAATTTCCCAAGGAGGAATCCCCGATTTTACGAGATGTGCAATGCGGTAGGTCAATACCCTTGTTTTACCAGAACCAGGTCCAGCAATAACAAGTAAAGGCCCATTAATATGCGTAACTGCTTTATGTTGAATATCATTTAATCCCTCTAAATAACTCATGAACTTCTTTTTAGATATAAGATTTGGGTCAATAGTATGCTAAACCATCTTGTCATTTTGTTGTTGATGATTAAGAAGCACTTATTGCAGTTGTAAATTTACGACCATTCAGGCAAAAATGCGAGTTTAAGTTTTATTTATCTAAATAAAAAATAAATCTAGGTAACACACTCCATATATGGCTTGTTCGAAACTGCAAAAACTAAAAAAGGGGCGAAATTGCTTAACAACCTGTAAAAAGCTGTAAGATATCCAACTGCTGTGTTATATATAGTCATACAGAATATG
>CAZOLU010000016.1:12667-20203 GCA_964580485.1 uncultured Saprospiraceae bacterium
GGGAGCTTTTCTCAAAAGAAGAAAAACAAATCCCCTGAAAAAATAAAACATCAAATTTCCTTTGAAGCATTGTATTTATGAATTTTTGGAAAAACTTCAAAAAAATATTTAGCCCTACAGAGCCCCTAGCAAAAAAAGCTGAGGGTAAGCAATCCAGCCCTAACCTCAAGGAAGAGCTCCTAGAGCATAAAGTTATAGAACGAAACGCAGCCGAAAAAGCCTATTTTGAACAATGGAACAACTCCAACGTAAAAATACAAATGTTGGAATGGATCAGCCAGCAATTTCAAAACTACCAAAATCGTTGTTGTTGCGACTGCGCAATTAGTTTTTTGATTATTCCTTCGGTCAATGGTTTTGTCATTCACTACAATGAAGAAAAATGGCGTAGTGAAGATTTTAAGTGTCTGCTTGATTACTTTAAAGTAGCCTTACGCAAAGAGCAATATTGGTCACATGTTTCTGACACAAAAACTACTCGCAAAGGAGAGTTGATTGAAACTGTTGAACGGCATTATCTCAAACCAGCCCGTCAGTTTGGTTTGGAGTATGGCGAAAAAATGGATCAAAAATTTGGAAATATTATGGTTACACTTAACCAGGTTAATGGAAAAATTATTAACTTGAAGTTGAGTGCAACGCATTATAATGATCATCTCTACCATCCAGCACAAGGATTTAATGAGCTTATAGAGCTGCTCTGTACTGCCAAAGCACTTTAATATAAATCTTTTACGGCCTTTAAAATACTTCTCTATATGCGATGGTTTGCTTTAATAGCGCTCTTAGGACTTCTGATGATAAACACAGCCTGTAGTACTTTTGATGAAAAAGAATTGCATGGTGCTTGGCAGAATGAACTGCTTTATATGAAATTTAATGAAAACCGTAGTCTTGAGTTGAAGATGGGAGGAGATGATGTCATCAAAGGAAAATTTACCGTTTTTGGGAATACGCTTGAGCTTATTAATGCAGAAGGAACGGTGGTGCTCAACCCCACAGTTGTAAAAATTCAAAATGATAGCCTATACATTAACATGATGCGTACAGGCTCTGATAATATAAAGGTATTGGCAAAAGTAAAATAGGTACAGCTTAAAGCCCTTGCCAAGTTAATGTCCCATTCCTGCTCATTACATATTATTATCCTTATTATTGTACTGCCCTGCTTCCTTTGGGCACAGCAGCCTTATATGCGTCAGATCACTGATGAAGATGGGCTCCCTAGTCTGACGGTACATGATATTCATCAAGATCAACGTGACTATTTGTGGATGGGAACAGACAAGGGCTTGTGTCGCTATGATGGTCAATCCTTCCAATATTATCAACTACCCGAGTTAGAAAGAAACTCTATTCGTCAAATTTTTGAAGATCAAGGGGGTAAGATTTGGTGTGTAAATAGTGCACAAGAGCTTTTTTATGTTCATCAAGATAAATTACAGCTCTTATCTGTTGTAGACTCCTTTTTAAACGGAGAAAAGGCTCTAGCCTATGAGCTTTCAAAAGATCAACAACTTTGGGTACTTAGCCCCAAACAACTCCTCCGCCTAAATATAGACAGTAGTTCAGTTCAAGAGCGCATTGCTTTACAGCATACTTATAAACATTTGCTTTCTGACCAAAACAACAAACTATGGTTGTACAGCAGTTCTGACCTTTATCAGCTTACAGACAATAATAGCGAGTACCGCATAAGTTTGGCCGAACAAGCTCTACAAAACATACAACTTATAAAAGGGACTGAACGGCTTTTTTTACTCCAATACACTTCCAATAAAAACATTACAAAGCTCTATGCTTTTGATCAACAGAAAATTCAAAAAATTTCTACAACACTAGAGCTTTTACCCAAGGGTTTGCTAGAAGATCAGGAGTCAAAGCTATGGGTTTATGGGCATGGAGGCATCTTTCTTTTTCAAAGCAGTACCGACAATACCCCACAACAAATTCTACCAAGAACTACGGTTTTGAGTGTACTACAAGATCGAGAGGGCAACCACTGGATTGCTACGGAAGGCGCAGGTGTCTTTTTTATGCCACAGCCAGAAATTCAATATTTCTCCAGAGAAAATAGTAATTTGAATGTATCAAAAGTTCGTAAGCTTATACAACACAAAGATCATCTAATTTTGGGTACAGATGAAATGTATATTCCAGTATTCAGCCTATCTCAGAAAAAGAGTACAGTCCAATACCCTAGCCCTCAACTTGCCCATCTTGAGGCGATGCATTGGGATGAGTCATCCGATGCGCTTTTCATTTTTCAGCAGGGGCTTTATCGTTTTGATCAAGTTGGCCAAGCTCCCAAGAAATTCCTACAAACAGATGCTCAAGTATGGGATATCAAGTCTCTGGACAGCACCCACTTGCTTTTAGCGAGTAGTGCTGGGGTACTTCTTGTTCGCAAAGATTTCCAAGCATTAGAAAACAAAGCCCTTGAGCAACTTGGCTTTGCATGGCATCGCCTTAGCCCAGAGCTAGCTCGAATCTTTCGCAAACAAAACTGTAAGAGCATCTGGGTAGAAAACCCTCAAAAACTTTGGCTGGGCTATCAAGACAGTCTGTTTCAATGCCAGTCTAGCATCTGCCAAGGCATCCTCGACCGAGATCAAAACCCCATTCGGGTAAGAGTGATGACAGCCACCGATGATGAGGTATTGTGGTTGAGTACGATGTCTCAAGGCTTGCTAGGCTTGCAAGAAGGAAAGATTCGGTATAGCTTTGACCAAAGTAATGGTCTAAGGAGTACGCACATTCAATGTTTGGTAGCCGATGGCAACAGCCTCTGGCTAGGAAGCGACCAAGGTATTCAACACCTCAATGCGAATCATGAAAGTTTTAGTACCTATGACAAGCAAGACGGTTTGGTTAGCAATGAAATTGAGGACTTGCTGGTTTTTGATGGGCAGGTTTGGGCGGCGAGCCCCTTGGGGCTCATCCACTTCAACCAAAAGATCTCTTCCATCAACGCCTACCCACCTCCTATCTATTGGCTACATTTTAAGGTTAATGGTCTAGAATACCCCTTCAAAGACCAGTATCAACTATCTTATCAGGAGAACCACATTAGTCTTGGGTTTCAGGGCATTGCCTACCGTAGTATGGGGAATTTCAGATACAAGTATCGGCTCAAGGGGTTTTCTGATGCATGGTATTATGTAAATGCAGAGCAAAAGGAACTTCGCTTCTCAGCATTGCCGCCTGGTAAATATCTACTTGAGATCAGAGCTTTGAATGAAGATGGGGTACTTAGCACCCAAGCACTACGTATTTCTTTCTCCATTCATTATCCTTTTTGGCAGACTTGGTGGTTTATTGCAAGTGTGGTAGCTGCTTTAACAATTCTGATTTCCAGTATCTTGTGGTGGCGGCTGCTTATCAAGCAACGATTTACCAGCAAAATCAACCAACTTAAAATAAAGGCATTACAGGCGCAGATGAATCCTCATTTTGTATTCAATGCCCTAAATGCTATACAAACCCTCATGCTAACAGATGACATAGAATTGGCGATGGGTTACCTCACCAAATTTGCCAAACTAATTCTCTTGATTTTTAATATGTCTAGTAAGTCTTCAATCGAACTAACAGAAGAAATACGTTTTTTAGAGCTCTATACGGATCTTGAAAAACTGCGATTTGGCGACAAAGTAGAGGTCGAATTTATTGTAGATGACCAGTTATATGAGGAAGAATATTTTATCCCTCCACTCATTATTCAACCCATCATTGAGAATAGTTTTAAACACGGATTGCTACACAAAACGACGAAGGGAAAGCTTAAAATTCATCTGCAAATGGATGGAGATCTGCTCTACGTTCTAGTTGAAGATAATGGGGTGGGACGTAAAAAAGCTGCCCAATTAAATCAGTGGAGAGATCAAGACAAGAAAAAAAGTGCTGCCTTGCAAATTACTAAAGATCGTTTGCAGTTGCTCAGATCGGTTAAGCGTCGTCCAAACAACCCCAAAATTACCGACCTAACAGATACTCAAGGACATGCACAAGGTACAAGAGTAGAGATCTGGGTTCCATTTCAAATACATGAAGTAATTGCTGAAGATTTAAAATTCAATGAATCCTAAAAAACAAAGCTAAACCGTTATTCATTTTATGAAAAAACATTTATATTTAAGTTCATTTTAACACTTTCTTTTTAGTTTATAAAATGTGGCTGAATATAAAAGATTATGTAAGTCTAATCAATAGAAATTAGATGGCAGTAAAGTAAATCTTTTTTCTCCATTCATTCAAAATTAATCAATTATGACCATTAGGAGCATCATTGTGGAAGATGAGGAAAAAGGTCGAATTTTTCTACGAAATATTCTGCATCGATTTTGTGAAGGAATAGAAGTGATTGCGGAAGCCGCTAGTGTAGCCGAAGGCGTACAACTCATTCGAGAGACAAAGCCCGATTTAGTTTTTTTGGATATTGAAATGCCTGGTGAAAATGGCTTGCATTTATTTTATCATTTTGAAGAAATCAATTTCGAGGTCATTTTCACTACGGCTTATAGTCAATATGCGATAAAGGCCTTGCGCATGGCAGCACTAGACTACCTACTCAAACCCATTGATCTGCAAGAATTAAAACTAGCTATAGACCGCTTTAGAGAAAAACATCAATACAAAAACCAACAGCTACACTTTCTCAAAAATCAAATGAGTACTGGCTTTGAAAAATTGGCTCTACCAGTACAAGATGGCTTAGAGTTGGTCGAAATTAAACATATTGTTCGTATAGAGGCTAGTGGTAGTTACTCTCGTTTCTCTATCTATCAGGCTGAAAAGCTTTTGGTTGCCAAAACACTTCGAGAATATGATGAAATTTTAGAAGATCATGAGGACTTTCTTCGAGTACATCGCTCTCATATCATCAATAGGCAATATGTTCAGCGAGTCATCAAGACCAAAGCCCCTACCTTGGTTATGCATGATGGTTATGAGATCACAGGGTCTGTAGCCAAACGTGACTATATTTTCAAGTCTTTACTAGGAGCATAAAAAAAGTGGAGCTGAGACTCCACATACATTGGGTTGCTTTAAGGTGCAATGAAAAGCCGTTAGTTATTTTGGATACCAACGGCTTTACTGGATTTTATTAACTTGACCTTTCAAAGGTAGAAAATAGTTTTGGAAAAAAAAGGATGACTTTGTGAATAGACCATTTGACTTTGTGAATAGACCATTTGACTTTGTGAACTAGTATTTTAATTCATTTAGGGCTTCTTTGCTAGGCTTTAAAAGCTAAACATATTATGCAGTGGTATTATTATGTAGTAGTTGCTTGGATTGGTGTAGCCATCATCACCTTTTTGGTCTTACAGTTCATTACTGCACCTTTTGGGCGACATACTCGTCAAGACTTCGGCCCTATGATCAATGCTCGACTGGGCTGGTGCTTGATGGAACTTCCCTCTCCTATTACCTTTTCCATCTTCTTTCTATTAGGCTCTAACCAACCCACGGTATTGATGTGGTTGTTTTTTGGGATCTGGAACCTACACTACCTCAATCGCAGTCTAATCTATCCTTTTCGGCAAAAGGCCACTAAAAAGAAAATGCCTGTAGCTATTATGTGGTCGGCTATTGGCTTTAATGTGATGAATGGTTTTATAAATGGTTTTTATTTGGGAACTATTGCCACTCCTGAACAATACGCTGGCACTTGGTTATACAGTCCTCAATTTATAGTAGGTAGTTTACTTTTTGTGTTGGGGATGGGCATCAACTGGCAATCGGATAATATTCTATTATCTTTGCGAAAACCAGGAGAGCAGAGCTATAAAATTCCTCATGGGGGACTATTTCGCTATGTTTCCTGCCCCAATCTTTTTGGCGAGATGCTAGAGTGGGTGGGTTTTGCCCTGATGCTCTGGGCTTTGCCTGCATGGAGTTTTGCGATTTGGACCATAGCCAACTTACTGCCACGCGCCTTGGCGCATCATCGCTGGTATTTGGAGCAGTTTGGCAGCACATACCCAAGTACACGCAAGGCAGTTTTCCCATTTATATTGTAATGCCTATTCTTCTGTTTCCATACCCACATAAGCCCGTATCGAATAATGATTCCGATTGGGTGCCGAGCGAGCTACCAACTCGGCCAAATAGCCTGTTAGAAAGAGCTGAAAGCCAATGATTATAGTCAGAATACCCAGAAAAAATAAAGGGCGATCGGTCATTCCATAACCCGCAAAGAGAAACTTCATCACCACCAAATAAGTAAGGATAACGAAACCTACAAAAAAGGAGAAGAGCCCCCAAGTTCCAAAGAAGTGCATCGGTTTTTTGCCAAAGCGACTAATAAAAATGATAGACATCAGGTCTAAAGGACCATTGATAAAGCGACGCATCCCAAACTTCGTTTTACCATATTTCCGAGCTTGGTGCTGCACCACCTTTTCACCAATTTTTTTAAAGCCTGCGGCTTTGGCGATTACGGGAATATAACGATGCATCTCTCCATATACCTCAATATTTTTCACTACATCATTTTTGTAGGACTTTAGTCCACAATTCATATCATGTAGTTTGATTCCGCTCATCATACGAGTCACCCCATTGTACAGCTTGGTGGGAATGGTTTTGGAGAGGGGGTCATGGCGTTTTTTCTTCCAACCAGAAACCAAATCAAATCCATCCTTTACGATCATTTGATAGAGTGCCGGAATTTCATCAGGAGAGTCTTGCAAATCAGCATCCATAGTAATCACCACCTCCCCGCGTGCAGCCTGAAACCCCACATTAAGCGCAGCAGACTTTCCATAATTTCTACGAAAACGAATCCCTTTAACCTCCGTAGATTGAGCCGATAAAGTTTGAATAACATTCCAGGAATTGTCAGTACTACCATCATCCACCATAATTACCTCATAACGAAACCCTTCTCTTTTCATTACAGAGCGAATCCATTTTTCCAATTCTGCTAAAGATTCTTCTTCATTCAACAGAGGAATGACAACAGAAATGTCATAATCATAAGTAGTAGAAGGTAATAAGTTTTCCATTCTGATGAAATTTGAACTAATAGAATGCTCCTAATCTAGGCTTTGCGTTTACTCATATAAGCTACGGAGAGTGCAACTGCTAATCCCCAAATTAAGCTATAAATAAGATTGATAATTGCCTGAGCATTAGCTGTAAAAAATAAGCAGTTTGCTCCATATGTTTCGCCAAACCTTTCTGAATCTTAGTACTATCTTCTGCCCTGAGGCGAATCTGCGCTCTTTTTTCTTCGTCAGCCTCTTCTGAAGCTACTCTTTTCTTTACTAATTCTTTGGCATACATCTGCTCCTCTCGCTTCTGCTCATAAATTTCCTGTGCTTTGGCATGATACTCAGGAGCAACGATATTGTAGAAGAGTAAAGCGGAAATAGACATCCAAACCCCCAATACCAAAGTAGTGAGCATTGCCACAGCAAAACCTCGTCCAAAACTGATGGTATTATTAGATTTAATCCTAAAACTAATCACCGACCAGATACAAGCCAAAATCACAGCAATTCGGAATACCCAGTTGATCATTTCAGA
>CAZOLU010000016.1:20213-21344 GCA_964580485.1 uncultured Saprospiraceae bacterium
GAATAACCAATAAGGTGTACCAAAACCATAGCAACAAAGTACCCCAACCCACACAAGCTACCAATATAAGCAGCGTGTTTCAGTATTTTGCTAAAACTGGAGGATTTGGATGCGTTCATAATGCTAATAATTATCCTTAAACTTGTTAATAATCTGGAGCCTCTCTTTTTAGAAAAAAGGCTACAATGAGTGCTAAGACAAAACCTCCGATGATTTCCAACATCACCCCAATATCGAAGAGTCGAGGGCCAAAATAGCCTTGGCGAAAAGCTGCTAGGCGTTCTTGGAAGATCTGCTCAGCCTCATCAGGGTTTCGATGCGCAGTAAAGATATCTACCGCCTTTTCTCTTGCTAGATCTAGCAGACTAGGATCAATAAAATTGAAAAGGATATAAATAAATACAAATTTCACCAAATAGGCTAAAACGAAGGTTTGAAAAGCGCTGCGTAATGCCTCATAAAGCCCGATAAACTGATGTTCTTCTTGAGCACGCTCACGCATGACGGCCGCAATCATAGCCGCCAAAATCAGCACCCATGTAAACTTCTCATACCCTTGTAATAAAAAGGTCTTGTTGGTCACATAAAGTGAAGCGATTAAAGCCATAGAAGCAAAGCCCCCCAACAAACCAAATAATACCTTACTGTTGTTCATACTGATGCTTGAACGATGATCGAAAGTAGAGTAAAGCAACTCCTAGCGCAAAAATAGCAGAAGTTTTGGTTTTTCAGGCGCAGAGCGCCTTTAAAATCCCTTAGCAAGTCGTTAAAAAGTATTAAGCCCCCTCTACTGGCTCGTTAATCATGGTCCAAAGCCTATCTTTTAGATGATCTAGCCCTTGTTGCGCCACTGCAGAGATAAAAACATGAGGAATATCCTGAGGAAGTTCCAATTCAAGCATGCGCTTTAGCTCATCATCTAGTAGATCACTTTTGGTGATGGCCAGTAAGCGTGGCTTGTCCAACAACTCTTCGTTGTATTCCGCCAACTCATTCAAGAGAATAGCGTAGTCGGCTTTGATGTCATCGGTATCGCAAGGAATCATGAAAAGCAATACGGCATTGCGCTCAATATGGCGCAAAAAGCGGTGACCAATACCCTTGCCTTCGTGAGCCCCCTCGATAATTCCA
>CAZOLU010000017.1:0-13960 GCA_964580485.1 uncultured Saprospiraceae bacterium
TCTTCTCCAGCTTTTTTGGTTATACCATACATCGTACTAGGTTCTAAGATGGTATATTGAGGCGTATTATGTTTAGGAGTTTGTCCACCAAAAACGGCAATGGAACTGGGATGAAAGACTTTCTTGATGTTTTCGTTTCGAGCGACTTCCAGTACATTATAAAAGCCTTCCATGTTGACCTGCCAAGTTAGGCGTGGATTTTGCTCTCCCTTAGCTGAAAGTAAGGCCGCTAAATGATAAATTTGAGTGACCTGATATTTCTTGACAATTTCAGTCAGCCGTTTACCATTGAGCACATCTAGTTTTTCAAAGTGCCCAATAACACTTTTTCGAGGTGGTTGAATGTCGGAGGTGATGACATTAGCAATACCATAAACCTCGCGTAATGCTTCACTCAAGACCGTACCAATTTGACCATTGGCACCAATGACTAATACAACTTCTTTGCCCATGTTGCGATTGATTATAGTGTGTAAAAAATGTTTCGAGATTTGTAGTGAAGTTATATATTTTTAGTCAGCTTCTTAATTTTTTGACTAACTTTCTATCAAATGAATAAAGTTCTGGATAAATTTCCACAGTTCTCTATTTCTCGAATGACCTATACAAGATCCTATGCAAAATTTTAAAACAAATATCATTTTAATACTAATGGTATGCGCTATTTTTAGTTCATCTACCCAAGCATGTAGTTATGCCTACCAATACAGTCTATTCCCAATGGGAGCAAGTGCTGGGCAAATCATCTTTTTAGAGTTGGAACTGGAACGCTACGTCAACACTCCAGCAAATGGAGCTATGCCCATGCAAGGTTTTGGGCCTCATCGCACACAAATTGAAACTCGATGGAAAGGCTATTTACGTTTGCAGGCTTTAGAAGGTGATAGTTTAAACCGTTTAGCTGAACTCGCTTATGTGGACATCAGTGACGAAGATTATGAAGCTGCTCTGCAACCCTATTTTCAAAAAGCTATGCAGCGTGCCCAAGCACTACCAGATTTTGAGCTGGCTAATTTGAAAGCTGCTGCTTTTTGCCGCTATGACCGTTCGTGTACCCTCTTTCAACTAGAAGTAGATACGCTCGAACTTTCTTTAAAAGCAAGTTTTCCAGAGCTAAATCGCTGGCAAGCAGCGAGCTTTCCTCCAGTAGTGCTCCATAAGTTTGAGAACATTATGCAGCTCAACTTTAGTGAAATGGATAAAGTGGAAAGTGCTTCAAGAATCAACTTTTATCAGGCCTGGAAACCTTATGCTGCTCGACGATATGAAATTGGAGGTCGTGAGCTTGTGCTTTATACCTTAGGCTGGGGACAAGCAAGAGGTTACCAGGGCAAAAAAGAAGAGCAGTGGCAAACGAATTTACCTCCTGTTTCTGAGTTTGTTGAAGGAAGAGATGTTATGATGCATGGCCAACGATTTGACTTTTTCCAATTGTTATGATCCAGTAAAGCTCCTCAAGATAAAGATGAATCTTAATGCTTTGATCTTTAATCCAGTTGCTTTTTACATATCTCTTTTTCTTGCGTTTTTGGGTTTTTGAATATACCGTTTTTTTTGTACGGGTTGGGGGATAATGAGAATCTACTGTTTTAGCTGGTATACTACTCTTTTCTACCTCTGCTTTTTCTTCAGTATTTAGAGGACAAAAGCTTTGAAATTCTGCTTGAGTTGGCCCCTGCCAAAGGACTCCTTTTCTATTTTCTTGATTGTTGATAGCTTGGGCATAAGAACGTAGCATGATGCCTATACTTTCTGCAAATGTACGTATGCGATGTTTCTCTGGAATAAAACGTTGAGTTTGTCTCACACGAATTAGTAGATGAAATGCATTAAGCTTTAGTTCGCAGTGCAATACATCAGCATAAGGCTCGATGTAAGTCTTGATTTTGTTTAAAAAGTACTCGTAGTTCCGCTTTTGGAAAAAAACGGCTTGTGCACCACAACCTGTGTTGTGAATGTGGTAAATGCCTCCTTCTACAAATTGTAACATATCTATTGGGGTTGAATGATTTGTAAAACAAATTTCAAAAACTTCAAAAATGAAATTGGATGATGTCTGCCGCAAACTTAGGAGGCTTTTTTTTGAAATGCAATAGGGCTTCGATTTTTTTATCTCAATTTTTGTGGTATTCATGTATGCACATACACACACAGATGCATATATGCACAGATACACGCGTGTGCGCGAGAGCCTGTGTTACATCTAGGGCGTTGATAGAAGCAACGCCCTAGGTGTACGCATGTGCAGGCGCAGCAACGCCCTTGTTTATAGCAAGGGCGTTGCCGCTGTGTGTTGCACACCTTATTATTGTAGCGACAGCTTTGTTTCAAACAAAGCTGTCGCTGTGCGTCCGTACAGGTATCCCACCTGTTAAGAATTCCTAAAAAAACTAGAGAAAGCCTCTTTTAAAAGAAGAATTCCTTTATCTTTGCCCTCTGAAATAAAACTGTCATTCGAACAGGTATCATCTATAACAAAATCATCCATCAGTTCCCTGGAGGGGGTTAAAACTGATTGAGAGGAATAACTTCAACAATGGGAGGAAATAAAAATACCATTATTGGTTTTACTTTATTGTTTGCACTTTGGGTAGTGTATATTTGGTTTTCGCAACCTTCAGCTGAGGAGCGTAAAGCTTATATGGAGCGCAAACAAGCTTATCAAGATAGTCTTGCACAAGTAGACAGTCTCAACGCAGTACAGGACTCCTTGGCTATATTAGAGGAGCAGCAACTTCAACTCAAACGTGATAGTATAGCAAAGGACAGTACTTTAGCGGAAGCAGTACGAGATAGTCTGTTAAAAAGTCTTGACCAAAGGGCCCAGCCCAAACCAGATAAAGCAGCCTATGGGAGTTTTGCTCAAGCAATGGCCTGCGAAGGAGAACTGTTGGAACTAGAAAATGATAAAATTAAGGTTACCTTCAATACTAAAGGAGGGCGTATCATTGATGTTCAGCTCAAAGAGTATCAAGGCTATGATTTTGGAACAACCAAAGATCCCAACGATAAAAATGATGCGGTACACCTTCTGAACAACAATCAGGATAAGTTCAATTACTTCATTCCAATTAAAGGAGCCAAAAATGGAGGTATAGAAACCCAAAAACTTTGCTTCAAACCTACCTTAGAAGCTTCCAAAAATACTATTACTTTTCGTGCATACACAGACAACTCGAGTCAATACATAGAACAGAAGTATGTACTCAGTGCAGAGGGCTATTTGGTCGACTATGATTTCAAGCTAGAGGGGTTAAGTGATTTGATTCCGTCTGAAGCCAAGAATATGGTTTTAACCTGGCATACTCACCTTAACAAGATTGAGAAAAACCCTAGTTATGAACGACGGATGTCTTCTATTCATTATAAAGAGGTAGAGGGAAGCCCTAATTACTGCACTTGTGCTTCTGATGCTGAGGCCAAATTAGAAAGCTCGGTACAATGGCTGTCACATACCCAACAGTTTTTTAATACATCTCTGGTCGTGGAGGGAGAAAATCGACCAGCTAGTGCTGATCTAACTACCTTTATGATGCCAGAAGACTCCTCACATCTTAAAGAGTTGGTATCTAGAGTAAATTTCCCCATCAATGCTTCGGGAAATACTGCTTATGACATGAAGCTATATCTTGGGCCTAATGAGTACAATACTTTAAAGGATCTTGGGGTAGGCTTAGAACGGATTATCCCTTTTGGGTGGAGTATCTTTGGCGTAATCAGCCGTCATGTGATTCGTCCTTTATTTAGCTTCTTTGCTTCTTTTGTGCCCAACTATGGCGTCATCATTATTTTGCTTACTCTACTAATTCGGATGTTGATGTTCCCTTTACAATTCCGAATGTTAAAGTCCAGTGTCAAAATGAGTATTCTTCGTCCAAGACTTACCAAGTTAAAGGATAAATATAAGGATGACTCTCAGGGATTGCAAATGGAGCAAATGCGACTATATCAGGAATATGGGGTGAGTCCCTTGGGCGGTTGCTTGCCAATGTTGCTAACCATGCCGATTTGGATTGCACTTTACCGATTTTTTCCAGCTTCTATTGAATTTAGACAAAAAGGCTTCCTTTGGGCAGATGACTTGGTGAGTTATGACTCTATTTGGGATTTTGGCTATGTACCTTTCATCTACGATATTTATGGGGATCATGTCAGCCTGTTTACACTTTTGTGGAGTATATCGATGTTTGCGTATCTCATTTATAACTCTAAACAAATGGATATGACTGCCGGCAATCCTAATGCGCAAATGATGAAGTATATGCAGTTTGCTTTTCCTGTAATTTTCTTCTTTGCACTAAATAGTTGGGCGGCGGGATTAACCTGTTATATGCTTTTTTCTAATCTGTTCAACATAGGGCAAACTTTCCTGGTGAAGAATGTCTTAATCAATAAAGATAAGTTAGAAAAAGAGATGGAAAATAAACGAAAGGAGCGAGAGAAAAATCCTAAGAAAAAGAATCGCTGGCAGCAGATGATGGAAGATGCTCGAAAACAGCAGGAAATGCAACGCAAAAACAAGAAAAAATAGAACAGAGCGAATTTAATAGATGATCTGAATGATTAAAATGCAATCGCAGAGAGTAGGCCTCCCTGCGATTGTTTTTATTGGAAATATCTTCTTACACTGGATTTATGATAAAAAGCGAGGGATATATTTTAGGTTTATAGATAATTTCCTAATTTTAAGAACCAATATTAAATAAACACTAATGCACCCTATCGCTGATGCTTACACTCATTGCTAATTCTGGAATCCAATTCCATACCTTTCAACTTATCGTAGATACTAATGAAAGTTTAATCAATCGTAGACTAGGCTTTTATGAGTACCTCAACGAAGACTTAGAGCGCTCTTTAGAATATGCCTACTATTTCCCAGATGAAGATACTTGGATTCGAAAAGGGGATTTAATTGAAGAGGGCTATCTAAATGCAGACGGAAAGCTAGCACCTGTAATCAATTTCAATACCTTGCTGCCACTTTCCGCCGATGATTGTTATCGAGTGAATGATATTATTGGTTGCTTTGATACCTATAATAATATTTGGCTGCCCATTCCATACTTTACACAAGAAGGGCTGGGAAATATAAGTTTTGGTCCTACTGCTTGGGCAAGGGTCTTGATTCAGCAGCTAAGCTCCACGGGAACCAAAACCCAATATCAGGTAACTTTGGCTTTCGATACCGCCGTTACTACAGATATGGACAACTTTTTTATGCCCTCTTATCAGATTATTGAAAATGATCAGAATAGCTTCTTGCTTTCGCCGAATGATGATCTGAATCTGAATTTTCTGAGTGTTAATTTTGAAGGTACTTGGATTACCTCCTATCTGAATGAAAAAGCCATTCAACAGCGCAAGGATAAAGGATTTCGCTATGCTGCACAATACCTTACCCTCATTCGATACCTATCTGCTACCAACATTTTTCCTGAAGTGAATATTTACAGTGACAAAAATGTAGAGCCTATTAACGTCGACTTGGTTCTAGATATTGGAAATGCGAATACTTGTGGCTTGTTGTTTGAAAGTCCAGATAGTGGGGAAGACTTCAAATTTGATAAGGTAGAAAAACTTAAATTAACTAAGCTTAGTAACCCCGCAGTGCATTACGAACGCCCCTTTGATATGCGTTTAGTGTTTTCTAAAGCCAATTTTGGAGATATCCAAATCCCTCAACACCAAAAAGCGTTTCAGTGGCCTAGTTTTGTGCGCATAGGAGAGGAGGCTATCGAGTTGATTAGCCAGAGCAGTAACCTTTCTAGGAAACAAACGCACCACTCTAGCCCTAAGCGTTATTTGTGGGATGAGGAGAGCCCCTCTGTTTCCTGGGATTTTATTGAAGGGGATTCTGTTTATATTGAAGGCTTATCTGAACTCTTTGATGAAAAAGGAAATTTATTACAGTCGCATCAAAATAATCTGGGCAACCTGCTCCCGTATTATTCTAAAAAATCACTACTCACTTTTGTCTATATTGAAATCTTCTTACACGCGCTAACTCAAATCAACTCCTTTGAGTTTAGAAATAAACACCTTGAGCGCAATCGACCCCGACGTTTAAAAAGGGTCATCATCTCTTGCCCTACGGCAATTATTCAAGAGGAACAAGTGGCTTTACGTCAAGCCGCAGAAGATGCCGCCGTGGCCCTCAACCAGCTATTTGAAGGATATTTTAGTCATCATGAGGCTGCTTTTGAAATTGTTCCCTCTGTCAAAGACCTTTCAAGAGATCTCACCGAACTAGAGGATCGTAGCGACTGGATTTATGACGAGGCTACTTGCTGCCAACTGGTCTTTTTGTATAGCGAAATCTCTAAACGTTACCTGAATAATGCTAAACTGTTTTTCGACTTGTTTGGCAAGCGACGAACTGATGTAGCGGATACTAAAAATAAAGCACTGACCGTCGGAACTATCGATATTGGTGGAGGTACTACGGACTTGATGATTTGTAGTTATCAAAATCTTGGAGAAAGTGATGTGCTGTTAAAACCTAAACCGCTCTACTGGGAAAGCTTTACGCTGGCTGGTGATGATTTCCTCAAAGAGCTTATCCAACATATTATTCTGGAAGGTACGGTGAAATCGGATCTATATCGAGGTTGTACGGGAGTCATCGAAAATTATGCAAAGGAAACTGGATGTACTAATGTGGTGCAGAAAATGAATGACTTTTTTGGAACCAACCCTTCTATTCGAATGGATGGGGAACACAAAAGTATCTACCGCAAAAACTTTATCGTTCAAATTGCTAAGCCTATCGCAGAACGCTACCTCGAGCATGCTTGTACAGAGGCAGAAGACCTCGAGTTGGGCTTTGAGGATTTATTCCCCAAGGTGAAGCCCAACCCTGTTTTGCTGGAGCATTTTAATGACTATTTTAGTGATCATGGAGCCGTAGATTTTAAATTTGAGGATATTCGATGGAAATTATCACGATCTAGGGTTTTTGAAATTCTGGAAAATACTTTTGATCTCTTATTTAAGCAATTGTCTATCCTAATATCTTCTTATGGTTGTGACTTTCTGCTTTTGGCAGGGCAATTAACCAAACTGTCTAAAATACAAGAGCTCTTCCTCAAGTTCTACCCCGTTGCCGCAGATCGAATTATTTCTCTAAACGATTATCGGATTGGTCGCTGGTATCCTTATGCAGATGCTATCGGTCGATTTGAAGAGCCCAAAACCATCGTTTCTGTTGGGGCATTGATTGCTATGATGAGTGGAAAATATGATTTATTAAAGGGGTTTAGAATTGATACTTCTGAATTGAATACCAAACTCATCTCTACGGTCAACTACATGGGGGCACTCAATCGTGAAACCCATGATATGCAGGAGATTTTTCTAACTCCCGAAAATAATAGGAGTAAAATTAAGTTGAGTAGTTTACCCCTCAAAATTGGATATAAACAACTGAAAAATACCAACTATCCGGGTAAACCCATTTACCAACTTACCTTTAATTACGATGAAATTCGGGATTTTATCCTCCAACGGCAAGGTTCATTAACAGACAAGGAACTTAAAGATCAAATTGATCGACAGGAGAAAAACCTCAAAAATCGAATGCCCTTCGAGATGGTTATCTCCAGAACCTTTATCGAAAGTAAGGAACGCATAGAAATCGAAGAAATTATCGATGCCGATCGGGATGAAGTACCTAGCAAGTGGCTGAAAATGTCATACATGACCTTGCCCGAACCTCAAGGCTACTGGCTAGATACTGGAGAATTTTCACTTAACATTAAATTAGAGCCCACGGACTAATCTCAAACCCAATGAACAATATACCACAACAAACTCTCGAAGCTATCGCCCAGAAAACTTCTGCGCTCATTGATTTGGTCAATACTAGTGTGGATTGGGTGGAGCATCATAAGACGGAAAGTGTCAACCTGACTTACGATTTAAAAGCACTAAGACGCAAGTTTAAAAAGGTGCGCAATGTGGTTACGGGCAAGCCTGTTATCGCATTTTTTGGGGCTAGCCAAGTAGGAAAGTCTTACATGGTCAATAGCTTGCTTTGTGATGCTAGTAAAAAACTCTATTTGGTCGATCATCGCAATACCAACCTCAGGGTAGACTTTATCAAAGAGATCAACCCCGAGGGGCACGGAAATGAGTCAACTAGTGTGGTTACTCGTTTTTCTACTACAAAATTTCCAGATCAATATCCTCCCGTAAAAATCAAATTACTGACCGTCAAGGACTTAATTTGTATTCTTTGTGATGGTTATTTTTCGGATGTTAAATATAAGTCGCAGTTGGATTACGAAGAAAATCTAACCGCAATCAGCAAGCATCTCAAACATCTTGAAAATTTAACACAGAATCAAGCACAGCACTTTCTGATAGATGATGATGTGTATGCTGTGAAGGAATATCTAGAGCACCATTTTGGTCATTCTAATAAAAATACCCTGGATGCTTTTCACAAACTAGGCTATTGGCACAAAGCTGCTAATCTAATTTCTAACATTCCGACTGCTTACTGGCATGAGGTCTTTGCTATCCTCTGGAATCATCAACCACATATTACTACCTTTTTCAAGAGTTTGATTGCTGAGCTGGAAAAACTACACTTTGCTAAAGAGGTTTATACCGAGTTTGATGCTGTGCGTAGGGGTAAAGGAGCTATCTTAGATGTTCGCACCTTAGATGGACTCTTCCAAAATCAAGGTAATATCAATATTACCGTAGCCACCGCCGAAGATCATATCTACGCCATTAGCAACAGCTACCTTTGTGCGCTTTGTGCTGAGGTGATTTTCTCTATTGAGGCTAAATATCAAAATCCAGTCAAAACAGAAATTACCAAAAATATTGATGTATTAGATTTTCCTGGGGCAAGGTCTAGAGAAGGTGACTTGGACGAACGGCATATTAAAAATGTGAATGTAAAGGAAATGATGCTAAGGGGTAAGGTTTCTTACTTATTCAATTCCTACTCCCTGAATTATGAGATTAGTAATCTCTTTGCTTGTATGCGAACGGCGCAAACCAATGTCACAGAGGTACCTGGTTTAATCAAAAACTGGATTGATCACAATATCGGAGACACTCCTGAAGAGCGAGCAGCTACCTTAGATGAAAATATGCCGCCACCTCTTTTTATCATCTTTACTTGGTGGAATACACTTTTAGGCTTTAGCAGTGCTACGGACTCTGCAAATCCTCAAGAGCGTATCGATAAATGGTTGCAGACTCGATTTAAAGAAGAAATTATTGGGAATTTCGACTGGAATCTACATTGGACCAAACATGGGGGATTGAACAAAAAATTCCGAAATTACTACTTACTTCGAGATTTTATCAAATCTTATGAGATGAATAAGATTTTTGATCGCCAATATGCGGATGAAACTCAAACGGCTTACCAAGAGGTGCGTTCTACCGATCAGGGGCAAAATCAATTTTTAGAGGATTTTCGAAATGCTTTTGTTGGTTCTGAATTGGTACACCAGTTTTTTGAAAATCCTACGCTGAGTTTTGATGAGGCGAGCACCCCTAATAAAGATGGTACTGAATTGATCCTTGGAAATATTCAAAAAATTGCCAACAACCAATCGAGAACTAGACGTTATGTCAATCAACTGAATCGTTGGACCAAAGAGCTTTATGAACAACTTCGAAATCATTACCATAGTGATAATGCTGATGAGGAGATTATGAAGGCGGCTCGATCTGTGGCGGAGATTCATGGCTATATGAATAAAATTTTTGGCTTAGATGCTTACAATTTTGGTAATTTTATAGAAACACTCACCATCTCTGAGGAAGATGTTAAAATCTTATTCCACGAAAAGTTGACGGATACTGAAATGGTGCAGGAAACTAGCCCCACAGAGTGGATTCACTTTATTGAATATAGTCCGGATCTGAGTGATCAAAACAGCTATGAGGAGAATATTAAGGTCCTGAAAGCAGATTATTACTTAGACCCCAACTGGACCAATGAGGAGGTAGAACAATACTTTAGCGATAAATATAGTATTGACCTCAAAAAAATGTTGAGTTTGTGGAATACGCAAAAAGACAAATCGCTAGTATTGGCAGAGGCTGCTTCTCAACTCTGGATCAATTCCAAATTATCTACCAGCCAGTTTCAAGAGTTTATTGACCTAGGGTTTGAAAAAGTAGCACTTGGCACGTTATTGGAAAATATTCAAAGAAGCTACGAACGTCTAGATTTGTGTAATCAAATTGCAGCAGCCATCAGCTACTATGTAGATCGCCTCAAAACGCTCTACGAAGCAGAGAATATGATCGCTCATATCACGGCAGGTATTATCAATAATTTTGTAAGTTCTTTGGGTTGGGAACAATATGAGTTGGAAGAGATTCAAAAACTTTATGAAATGAATCAACAAAATCGACTCCGACTCAATATTCCTGATCGACGAGAGGTCTTTGAAGCACTAGATGAGGCATCTATTGAAGATCTATTTGAGTTTATGAGTAATCTCAGTGAGAATCTCAGGAAAGTACC
The DNA here is from genome assembly GCA_964580485.1 of uncultured Saprospiraceae bacterium. Taxonomy (GTDB): domain Bacteria; phylum Bacteroidota; class Bacteroidia; order Chitinophagales; family Saprospiraceae; genus Saprospira. The sequence continues at coordinate 10,502 of CAZOLU010000017.1, forward strand.
ACTACGGGAGGATGTTATTCATAAAATTCCTATGATTCGAGCCTACAAAAATTGGCGAGATATGATTAAGATTTCTTTTGTAGCCAACTGCAACATTCCACATTACGACGTTGAAGCCAACCAACAACTCGGGCAGCTCTTAGACCAAATTTCCACCACCTCTTTTAGTTTGGAACAGGGCTAAAGCCCTTTACGCCGAATCCAAAACAAACGAATGCGCAAGTCTATTATTTATAAAAAAAATCTAAAGCCTTTTTTACATCAGGTTTGGCAAAACCGCCCCGTCTGGAAATTTTATGCCCAGATGCGCAACCACCTAAAAGCGCAGCTCAACCCTGAAATCGCTGCCCTCTTTGCCGAACCCGTCATCAGCAAAACCGCAGAACAAGGCTTATCAGAGGCTTCTTGGTTGTCTGATCAGGTTTCCCGGCAGGCTCGACCATTATCTAGCCTCAGTGGAGAGGAGTTTCAACGCTATGAAAAGCTCTTAGCTGCTTATGTACAGCAGCTTAGTAATCACATCAATACCCTCCGTCAAGGAGATCAGAAAACGGAGCAGGAATGGGCCGAACTCTTAGAAAAAGCACTGGAAATTCCTTCCTATGACTATGTTTTGTTTGAAAATGACCGGCTTGTCTTAGTGCTTTGGGGCTTTAAAGATATAGAGCAGGCGCAAAGTTTTAAGCTTACTCAAAAACTTAGTGGTTTAGCTACTCTAGCACCTGTTCTGCCCGAAGAGAAGATCATTCCTGAAGAAGAAGAGGAGGCAGAACTACCTTTGGAGGAAGAATTGCCTTTAGAAAAAGAGCCTATTGTAACACTAGAAGAACCCGAAGCATTCCCAACTCCCAAAGAAGAGCCTGTATCAGAGGAGGAGGAACGCAAAGAAGAAGCTCTTCAAGAGCCTTTTCAAGCTACAACTAGCCCACCTGTTCAAAAACCACCTTTTGGGAAAAGATGGTGGTGGCTGTTGCTGATCTTAGGACTGCTGCTGCTCTTTTTGCTATTGCGCAACTGTACTGGCACTGCTCAATTGCTTCCCGAGAAACCCAATGTCTTGGTTCCTATTGACAGTACAGAAATAGGCTATGATAAGGATAGTGTCCAGCAAATTGCATCTGGGCGTTTGAATGTGGTGATCGGAGATTCCAGTAAAACGGAAATGGATTTTGCCAAAGCTTTTAAAAAGTTGTATCCTCCGAAAAGCTATCAGGTCATATACTACGACAGTACCACCAAACGCTTGCAGATCAAAATGCCTCCAGAGGAACGCAGCGCAGTAGAAGAAACACTTAAAAAAGAATTGAGCGATTTTGATTTGCTGATTTGGGAGGAGAGTATTTTTAAATCCAAGGGAGTACCTTCTGATCCTGCTTTTGGGAGTAGTACCAAGGCCTGGCATCCTCAACGAATCAATGCTTATAGTGCTTGGGACATTAGTACTGGAGCTAAGAAAATAAAGGTAGCGGTAATTGATGATGGTTTTGATCTCAAACATCCAGAGCTCAGTGCTAATGTTGAAAATCCTCGAAATATACCAAGTCCAGGGAATCCTGTCGCTAGTGGTGTAACAGGACATGGAACTCATGTTGCGGGTATTGCTATTGGGGGGATGGACAATGGGCAGGGGCTTGCTGGCATTGCACCCAATTGTCAGTTTATACCGATTCAGGTGGGGGATGCTCGAGGGCGAATGAGTACCACGGCTATCATTGATGCAGTTTTGTATGCTTTGCAACAAGATGTGGATGTTATTAACATGTCTTTGGGAAAAATGATGCACCCTCAAGTAGCCCTCTTATCCGAAGCTGAACAGGAACGCATGGTTCAATATCTTTTTAAAGATGAGGAGGCTTTTTGGAATAGACTTTTTGGAATGGCGAATAAAAAAGGGGTAACGGTAGTACTGGCAGGAGGAAATCAAAATATTATCATCGGCTTAGACCCCATGCAGCGAACTCCTTATACCATCAATGTTTCTGCCACAGACCCCAATGATCGAAAGGCGAGCTTTAGCAACTATGGTCGCCGATCTACGATTAGTGCACCTGGAGTGCAAATTTATAGTGCTTTGCCCAATCGCAGTTTTGGCCCACTAGATGGTACTAGTATGGCGGCACCAATTGTAACAGGGGCCGTAGCCCTGATAAAATCGGTAAACCCCGCCTTGACCAATCAGGAAATTATTGATATTTTGCAGTCTACGGGGATTCCGCTCCGACAACCTATTGGCAACTTACTCCAGTTGGATGTGGCACTTGATTTTGTGAAAAAAGGTCGGCAACGCCTACCTCGGGTCGATTGTCCAGAAGCTCAGGAGCGTATTGATGAGTTGTTGCAAGAAATTGAGCGGATTCGAGAAGAATGTGAGGAAAATAACTTAGGAGATACCTTGAAAATTCCTAAAGGAGATGATGATCTAGGGCTTTTGGAAGGACGTTGGAAAAGTACAACGCCTATTGTAAATGTTCGGAATGGGAAAAAATTAGAGGTTTACTTTGATTTTTATAACAATGGTACGGGAAAAATTAACCTTATTGAGCCCGATAATACCAATTGCAGCGCAGATTTGGCACTTAAACTGAATGCAGGTAATTTGGAAATCAACCAAATGAATGCCGCAGTTTGTGTACCTCCTCCAGATACTTATCAACCCTATATTTTCGAGTGCCGTCCAGATAAAAATGATTGTGCAGAATGTGTGGCACGAAATAAACTGAACCGCAGCAATCAATTTTCATTCAAATTAGTTAAAGTCAACACAGTTAGATAATATTCAAAACCAATAGCTATGGGAAAAAGTACGGCTAAAATTTTTACTATCTTAGGACTCATTATTGTAGCATTGTTCTATGCCGTGGGTTTACTTTATGCCCTGCGGGGGAATATTTACCTGACCGCAGTACTTGCTATTTTGCCTGTGATTGCTTATGTGTTTTTGGGGCAACAAATGGAGGCTAAAAAGCAGAAAGAAGGAGCCAAAACGCAAGAGATCATCTTTGGGGCAGTTTATGGAGTTATAGCACTCGCCTTTTTTGTATTCTTCTTTCATAGTGTTGATGTTGAATTTAATCGGAAAAATGCCATTAAAAAAGCGGCTTACGATAAACTCAGTGCAGTAGATCAGCTCTTTAAAGATTATGGAAAAGCTACGGAAAGGGAGTTGAACAGCTTTAATGATAAGGTGGAGAGTGCCTTATCGGCTTATTTTCTTAATTTTAGTGCAGAAAAAAGGAAGGCTATCAATAAATTATTGGGAGAAGGCTCTGTAAGTTTCAATCGATCTAAAACAATGATTGAGACACAAGCTAAAGAAGCTGTTGCTGTTAAACAGGAAGTAATGCGCAATGGCTATGATTTAGGCTCTGACTTAGAGGAGGAATGGACAAGCTATCAAGAGCGCATTCGCCCCGATATAGATCATTGGAATCGACTCAATATTAGCTTTGCTTACTATGA
>CAZOLU010000017.1:13970-20239 GCA_964580485.1 uncultured Saprospiraceae bacterium
CATTCAAAATGATACTTTGGGTTACTATGATATTGATAATATGTATAAAAAAGTCTATGATCAGGCGATGTTGAAAATGCCGAGTTTCGGCTATCACGATCTGGAGAGTGAAGATATTGCTCTAGACAAACCGCTGTCTGCCTTGGGGCGTTCATTAGGAGCCGCAGCATTACTTTTCCTCTTGTATCTTTTGGTGCATGGCTTTATTCTAATGCCTTATATCTTGGCTAAACGACCGGCCAAAAAGAACCGACATCGAGATCAAAATGAAAGTGGACGATACCAAAACGAAGTAAATCTATAAAACCTCAATTTTTGAACTGAAAAACAACGGCTATGCGCAACATTGCTGAACAAATAAAAAGAGTTTTACACAACGGTGATTGGAAGGATGCCGATGGGGTCATTCGACAAATTGAACGCAAAAATGTCACCTTCAAAGAACTGCTGGAAGTGGGAGCTTTGAATAAGCAAATCTTAACTAGAGTAGAGTTCTCTGACCAATTTGTGATAGAAAGAATCAAAGAGGAAAGCATCAACATCTATGCTTTGCAAGATTATTTCCCTCATGAGCAATTCCAACGTATTTTTATTCGCTTAGAAAAAGAGCAGGAAGCCGAACGCCAAGGACACCTTCAAAAAATTAAACAAAAGCAATATAGCGAAGCCGAAATTCGAGCCTTGGTAGAGAACAATGCACTAACTCGAGAGGATATTTTAAATCATACTCCTATTAGTTACAATGAGCTTGCAGAAATCATGGGTGACCCCGTAGAGCCTATGATGCCACCGCCTTTACCCCCGACTAGTTCTGCAGTTCTGTTGTTGGAGGATCGTACCGATGTCTTTACCTTTGGGGTGGTAGGTTCTGGTAAATCCCTGTTTTTGGGTGCTGTATTTGCCTATGCTCATTCACAAGGCCTGTATCGCACCGACCATGCCGATAAAGCCGCAACTCAATATACCGATTTTCTAATTCGAGCTATCAACAACGGTCGACCAATTGTAGGTACGGCCATAGACTACGCGCTTTATTTGCCGGTAACCTTCAAAAACAAGGCTTTACAGCCCGTAAAGAAAGGTTTTTTTGGAAAAACGCTGATGAAAAAGAAATTTCACCCCTTCAACTTTATTGAGATGAGTGGGGAGCATTTCCAGGATATTTATTCTGCAGATAATATTTTCAAGTGGTTGAAAGAATACCTTTTTGAAAGTCGAAACAAGAAAATCTTCTTTTTTACCATCGACTACTTTATTCATCACACCCACAGTGAGGGGCAGTTGGAAGCTTCGCAAAGTGCGCAATTTCAAAATGTATTGAATTTTTTGCGTCAAAATGAATTGCTTGGAGATACGATTGCTATTTGTCTCTTAATTACCAAATGGGATCTCTGTCCTAACCCTTCTCCTCAGGCTGCCAAAGACTTCTTGGAACAGCATTATAAAAACCTCTACACAACTTGTAAAGATCTAGCAGATAGTTATCGAGACCTAGATTTCAAAATATTTACTTTCAGTATCGGAGAAGTACGTCCTTCTAATGCATACAACTACAATCCTGAGCAAAGTGAAGGCATCTTTAATTGGTTGTGTGATACCTCTTATTATGAACTTAGAGATTAAGGCAAAAAATCTATGATAAAGCTTGTAAATCATCAACAATACGGACTATTACTTTGGGGAACCAAGCTAGGTGCTCAAACTTTTGCAAAGTGGAATATCGAAGCCGATAGCAATCGGCCTTTTACCGATTTGCGAGAAACGGGTATTCGATTCAATCATCCAGATGCTACCTTATTTCAATATGAGCACCGGGATAATTGGCATAGCTATACGATTTTTAAACGGATTTTAGACTGGCGCAACCGCTCTGGCTATTATGCGATTACAGTCTTTGTGGCTGACACTCATACTGCCCCCTTAGATCAATTACACCACCTTTTGCAGGAGTTGACAAATACCTATACTAGCAAGTATTGCGATACTAATAAAAATCAGATATATCAGCATGCTCGTGAAGATGTAGCTTTATTTGAACAAATTTTAAATCAAGCTCACTATCAATTACTTCCTTTAGAAGGGGATCTAAGTCCAGAAGGACCATTAAAACAGGGCTATCTAGAGTATCAGCAAGAGACCGAATTGCTTGAATACTTCTCTTATTTGCATCCTACACAAGAACCCGACATTCAGAGTTTGTATCTGTATCAGTCGGGGAATATGGGATTACCCGCAGAAACCCATCTGAGTGCCATTCAACTCCCTAGTTACCCTAAAAATTTAACATTGGATGTCTTAGTGTCGGGGCTAACAGGAGCTGGTCAGCATGATGTGCAGTTTAAGGTAAACGGGCAGTTGTATACACCAGAAATGGGTAAATTTCAAGTGCCTAACTTGTCTACTCGAGATGCTTTATCTATTCAGTTGATTTCTGAGCAATATGAATGGCGTGTTCCTCCCAAGACTTCCTATAAAATGGCAAATCTAAGCATGGGAGAGCGCTATAAGTTAGAATTGGACTTAAAGAAAAAGCCAGAAACTACCTCGGTTACACTACATCTTCCTGCTTTCAATAATGAGCAAAACCAATCCCTGCTCATCAGTCATTCTAAACGACAAAAAGAGCATGTACGAGTACAAAATGGAAAAGTGATCTTGCATGATGTCATTGTAGGAGATGTTGTTGATATTCAATATGATGGGGATAAAGGTTTTAAGGCATTTAGAACTACCAAAAAGATTACTCGGAAAAATCCAGAAATAGGGGTGAATGTAGAACGTATTCAAACGACTACAACGACCACCTCAACAGATACTCAGCAACACAAAACAGAACAAAAGCATACCGAAACCCATCAGCAAAAAGAGCAGCCTAAGGAAAAAAACGATGCTCCCCTTTATCAGAAGATCTTAGCAGTAGTGTTACTTGTGGTGATTTTAATATTGCTAGTTTGGTTTATTCGTCTTTTGTTGAGTGAAGGAGATACCCCGGTAGAACCTATCAAAACCAATAGTGCTTTGGTGGAATTTGAAAAACAACTTAAAGCCATTGAAGTCGTCGATTGGGCATACCGCAGCAAAGAGGATTCTAGTACCGTAAAAACACTGAGAACTACTTTGGATAAGGTTTGTAAACAAGATCCTAGACCCGAAGAGTGCAGTGATTTTGAAACTCGTTTGGATCAGGCTATCGACAATGGTAGCTTGAGGGCTTGGGTAGGCGTTTTGAATCAGACTATCGACACTCTGCAAGAACAAGAACTCAAGGAGCTGAAAGATAGCTTAGAACAGCGAAAAGTCGACTTTGCTAATGCTTATGGTAAAGAGGATAGTACCTATTACAACTTGCTGAAACGTTTGGATGGGGATGATGTGGAGAATGAAGAAGATAAAGATCCTGAACCTGGTCCGAATAAGGAAAACCCCGCAAAAATCGACAGAGCTTTGGCTTTGCTAAGGGATAAAAGCTTTAAGCAGAAGGCAGTTGCGCAAAACTATATTAACCAGCTAAATGCAGCAGAGGAAGATAGAGTTTTGATTCAAAATTTGAAAAACTATGTTGAGGTTTGTGAGCATTTTGAAGTGTACAATAGTCTGATGCAGTGTTTAGAGAATCTCAATCCAGACCAAAAAGATCAGGTGAATGATGATTTTAAATGCTCAGGAGCAGGGACTATTTTGGATTTCCGAACTCAAAATTCAAAATTAAGGAAATATGTTTGGATGTCTCCCGCACAAAAAGATGCAATTAAAGACAAATGGTCGGACTTGCATATAAAAATAATGGATGTCAACCCCAATTATGAGCCTAGATAAAGCACCATATGAAACTTCTAAATAACAACATTATTATCATTCTCATTGTAGTGCTAGCAGTTGCAGGTTTATTAGCAGCCATGCAATTCCTTAGGCCTACCCCGACCATTGTTGATATAGATCCCAATATTGAAAATCCTCAATACAAAAGTATTCGATCGGCTATCGACAAGATGGAAAGTTGGGATAACAACACCTATTATCGCATCAAGAACAGTATTAAAGATTATCATGCCAGTGATCAAATTGATACAGAGATGCAAAAAGAGTTGGATCAGCTTTTGGATAGTAAATACCTCTTGCAACTAGCTGCTGAGATTCGGAAGTTTTGTGCAATTAGTGCTAATATGGATTTTTGGCAGGAGTTGAATGCCGAAGCACAGAAATTTGCTAAAAATAAAGATTTTGCCCCAAGCCGTCAGCTTTTAGCCAATTATTACAATATGCGGGTGATGGCACAGGAAGCTGTAAAATATGGTAAAAATGAGCAATATGATGCGCAGAAGTCCTCTAAATTCGAAGCTACTCTCAACAGCTTTACAGCTCAGGCCAGCATCAAAGACAATCCCACGATCAAGCAAGAGGTAGATCTTGGACTACAAGCCTTGGGTTTGGTACGGGGTTTGGATAGAAGGTTTAAAGAAACTGATCTGAAAACTTGTAATTGTGAAGATCGTTTCGGCAAAAATCAATATTATTTTGAAAGCTGTTTGGAAGCACAAAAGTAAAACCTATGAACTTAGCCTATATTCTTCCCTTTTTATTTTTAACGACGCTGACTTTGGGGCAAAGTAAAAAGGAACTTCGAGCGGAGATAGATCAGCTCAAAAAAGATAAAGCTGCTTTGCATGAATTACTGAATGAAAAAAAAGCGGAAATTAAACAACTAAAAGCTCAAGGGAATCAACAACCTAATGCAAATGCCAAATTACTCCAAGAAAAGGATGCTCTGATCGATTCTTTAAATCAAGTGATTAAAAACTTAGGTGCAAATGCCAATAATGGTGGGAATAATAATGCTAATGCAGCAATAGCCCAACGCCTGAAAGCTGCTGAAATTGAATTAGATAAAAGCCAGGAAGCTTTGAAAAAAGCACAAGAGCAAATCTATCCACTGCAAAAGGAGTTGGAGCAGGAAAAAGCTAAAAACTTGGCATTGAGTACTGAGTTGGAGCAAAAAGACCAGCTTATCAAAAAAAGAGATGAAAAACTGGCTCTACAAGAAAAAGCTATTGGCGAAAATGATGCCCTGAAAAATCAACTTTTTGGAAACATCAGTGGGGCATTAGATAAACTGATGCAAGAGGCCGACTACAAGACTACGTTGCCGAAAGTGTTGGCCATAGCGCAACAAGTTCAAGATTTGAGCAAAGCCAATCCTCAACACCAAAACAGTTTGAAGACCTATAATTTGAAAATAGATTGGTACAAGAGCTATGCAGCAGTTTTGAAGCAGAGTGATGAACTCCTAGCAAAAAGCTATGATTTAAAGCAAGTCGTTGCAGCTATCGCAGAACTCAAAAGCTTGAAGACGAATGCAGTGCATCAAGCAAGTCCTGGGCAAAAAACCAAAATTGATCTAGCTATCCAATTGCTCGAATCCTATTGCGGGCGATTCAATTATGTAGTGAACAAGCTGGAAGATGCCAACTCCTTTGGTACTTACCGAGAGGGGGCATTAGAAGAAGTGGAGGCTGCCATCAAGCGAGTAGAAAAAGACTACACTTTTTTGGTAGAAACCCTAAAAAAACGAAAACAAGCACCAACCAACAAAAATATTATGCTTAAAAAGGTGGTCTGCCCTTAGCCTATGCTCCAACGAGATTTTAACAAAAAGCCCGAAAGCCCTAAGTCTAAAGGCTTAGTCAACAACCCCTTTTTCAGTATAGGGGTTGTTGCTGTTTCGGTATTATTGCTGTTGTTGGGTTTGCAGTGGTGGACTCCTAAGAGTAGCGCACTGACAAGCAAAGAAGCAGAAGAACTAACTCAGGCGCAAGATACTAATGCTAGTCCATCTAGCCCCCCAAAAGTTGCAAAGGATAACTCCTCATCCACAACAGCTATTGCAAAGCTCCAAAAGAAGATTGCCACTGCTCCAGACCAGCAAAGTTTGGAAAAGATACAAAAAGAGATTGAAGCTGATAGCGCAACATTAGTCCAAAACACCAACAATAAAAAAGTCTATCGCAGCTTGATTGCATCTATTGAAAGTCGCAAGCTGAGCATCTCCTCTACTAAAGAAAAAACTAAGGAAAATCCTAATCTGAACGAAACCGCAGCCATAGAACAGCAAGCTCAGGCTTTTTTGAGTCGCCTCGATTTTGACTTGGACGCTAGTACTAGCTTCCTCCGAAATTATAATGGAGTCAACTTCAAAACACTAGAAGCTTTGGAAAGCTATCAGGCAATTTGTCGGCACAAAAAAGATTACCTCTTTCTAAAAGCCAAGCTAG
>CAZOLU010000018.1:0-16570 GCA_964580485.1 uncultured Saprospiraceae bacterium
ATAAATTCAAGGATAAACAGCTATTTGTACTTCGTAATCTATCAGTGAAAGGTATCGGTTTCTTTATGGATAGCTCTTCGTTTTATCCTGACTTTATCCTTTGGGTAGTTGATGGGAAAAAACAATACATCTATTTTCTCGATCCGAAGGGAATATTACTAGGAGAAACGCACTTCAATAACCCTAAAGTATTATGGTGTAATAACGATGTATCTACTTTGGAAGCTAAAATTCAAGCAGACTTAAAAAATGACAAAAAAGATGTTGAAGTTCACATTTCAGCATTCATTCTATCAGTAACTCCATTTGAAAAAGTCCGAAAGGTTTGGAGCGATGGAAATGTTACTAGGGATGAATTTACTGAGAACAAGGTGCTTTTTATTGAGAAGAATAAGGAGTACTTATCAAAAATATTTGAAAATATTTGACAAAATAATAAGAGCATGCCAATGCTTCAAGTCTACACACATTGTCAAGCCGCTCAAGCCAACCCCACCTTCCAAAGCTTGTCGATAAGTGTATCTTTCCCTTCATAGGGCCAGCAGTATAAAAACATAATTGCACAATAATGGCTATACATAATGCGGATTTTGGTGCTAAATTGGAAGTAAATCGACATTAACAAATATGTCAGTAAACTGAAAGTGGAGTACTTTTCAACCCAGCACTACACATAGCCAACCCACTCTACTCCATTGTAACTTAGACCAAACCAACCACCCCAAACCAAGAAAACCTAAATCCAAACATTTGTGAAATTCGATAATGGAAGACCCATCCCTCAATTTTCTGCGGAGGGATCTTCCACCACCAAATCTCCCGACTACTGTACGGGGCATCACCAAATCATCTCATCACCAAATCTTCAAATCCACTAATACCACCAGCACAAAATGCGGCTCCGCTTCTGCCCCTGCCCCATTTCGATAATTTCATATTTGGCTTTTTGCTTTTTGAGTTGAAAGCGGAGTGGGCGGAGGTGTTTTTCACGGGAGACGAGGCTGCTAAAGCAGCCAACTTGCTTGGCAAAGTCGCGACTTTCGACAATCATTCGCTCCAAAAAGACGAGTTCACCACCTTCGTACCAGAGTTCGTGATCTTGGCCCGCAAAATTGCGCTTGGTTTCCTTGACATTTTTGTTTTTGAGCCCACGTTGCTTGCGCAGATTGGCCTTGGCCGCCTCTTCTGCTGAACCAAAGAACGGAGGGTTGCAGATCACCGCATCAAAATATTCTTCGCGATTGACCACCCCTCGAAGGATTCGGCTTTTGTGTTTTTGCAAACGCAGCTCAATAGAGCTTTGCGGAATTTTATTTTTCTGCAGAATATTTTTAGCTCCTGCAAGAGAGGAGGCCGACAGCTCCGTACCTACGAAACTCCAAGCATACTCTGCTCGGCCAAGGAGTGGATAAATACAGTTGGCCCCTACTCCTATGTCTAGTATGCGACGTCTTTTCGCATTTGGAAAATGTTCATTTAAAAAGTCGGCTAAATAATGGATATAATCGGCTCTGCCCGGAACCGGCGGACATAAATGCCCTTGGGGAATATCCCAATAGTCCAAGCCATATTCAGCCATCAGCAAGGCTTTGTTCAAGAGCTTGACCGCCTCTTGCTTGGAAAAGTCGATAGATAATTTTCCTGACTTGGCAGGCTCTACATATACTTTTAATGCTGGGCAAGTTTTGCAAAGTTTCTCGAAGTCGTAGCCCTTATTGTGGCGATTGCGTGGATGCATTGTTTGATTTGGTGATTTGGTAATTTTAAAATTTGGTAATTATCTATCAGACGACAAAAAAGATGATTTGGTGATTTGGTGATTTGATGATTTGATGATCGCCAATCAGAAAATTAGGCCAACGCTTATCTGCCACTGGCAGATGCCTGCCCGAAAAAGATGATTTGGTGATCTAAAAATCTCGTTAAGAGTTTTCAGAAGCTGTAGCTGACATAAAAAACCTTGGCGCCGCGCTGTGCAGTAGTGCGAATGCAATGAGCAGACCGTAGGGCCGACCGAATAGGGAGCTACGGAACATAGCGGAGCGAGCCTGCAGGCTCGCTGCCCCTCTTACCCTTACATTCTAAAGATTCCCCAGTCTTTGGTTCCTTCATATTTTTGGCTATTGACTACCGCTAGGCAGATGCCCAAAACGGTTCGGGTATCGCGTGGGTCGATGATGCCGTCGTCCCAGCCCTGAGCCGTGGCGTACCAAGCCGAGGAACTTTCTTTGACCTTTTGCATCATAAACTGGCGAATTTGGACGGCATTTTCCTCGTCGAATTCCATTCCTGCTTTTTTCGCTGCCTGTCGTTGTACCAACTCCATCACCCCTGCCAACTGCTCGGGTCCCATCACCGCAATCTGCGCATTGGGGTAGCTGAAGAGAAAGCGCGGCTCGTAGGCACGGCCATTCATCGCATAATTGCCCGCCCCGTAGGAAGAACCGATCAGCAAGGTCAGGGTCGGCACATCCGAATTGGAGACGGCATTGATGAGTTTTGCCCCGTCTTTGATGATGCCCTGCTCCTCATAAGCCCGGCCCACCATAAATCCGGTGGTATTTTGCAAAAAGAGAATAGGCGTATTGTTGCGGTTGCACAACTGTATAAAATGGGTGCCTTTATTGGCTGCCTCGGAGAACAAAACCCCGTTGTTGGCGATGATAGCGACTGGATAGCCGTGAATTTTGGCAAAGCCAGTGAGGAGTGTCTTGCCGTATTCGGGCTTAAATTCAGAAAAATCGGAACCATCGACAATGCGCGCGATCAATTCCCTTGCATCGAAAGGTTTGCGGACATCTGCTGGAACGATGCCTAGCAGCTCTTCTGTGTCATACAAGGGTGCTTTGACAGCTTCTTGGGGGCTAAAATGTGGTTCTTTGGGAGGCATTTGAGCAATAATTTCTCGTACCAGTCTCAAAGCATCATATTCGTCTTCAGCTAAATAATCGGAAACGCCCGAAACCTTGCTGTGCATAGCTGCTCCCCCTAAACTTTCTTCGTCTACCACTTCATTAGTAGCCATTTTGACCAAAGGGGGACCTGCTAAAAAGACCTTTGCATTGTCTTTGACAAAGATGGAATAGTCGGACATGCCGGGCACATAAGCACCGCCTGCGGTAGCATTGCCAAAGACGACAGAAATGGTGGGTAGCCCAAGGCGCGAGCGCCTTGTGATCTCTCTAAAGATGACCCCTCCATAGTTAAAAATTTGTTCTTGCTCGGGCAGGTTGGCTCCTGAAGATTCTACGAGATTGACCACAGGCAGACCGTTTTCGCTGGCGATTTGGCTGATGCGAGTTGTTTTTTCGAGGGTGGCTTTGTCGATTGCGCCGCCTTTATTGGTGCCTACATTGGCATTGAGCAGGCAGAGTTGTCCTTCTATGAGTCCGATGCCCGAAACGGTGGTGCCGCCTGGGCCAAAGCCTTCTCCATCGAGTCCGATCAGGGGTTGTAACTCGAGGAAAAAGGAGTCTTGGTCGAGCAGGAGTTCGATGCGTTCTCTTGCGAGGAGTTTGCCCGCTTTGCGGGCTTTGGCGAGGTGTTTTTCCTTGCCTTGGAAGCGACTTTTAGCTAAATATTTTTGGAGTTTTTCTACCAATTCTTGCATTTGCTGATAGTTTTCTTGGTAGTGCTGTTGCTTGGGGTTGATTTTTGATGGTATAATGGCCATAGTTTTCGATTTGGATGCTTCTTGATCGTTAATTATAGTAAAAAATACAGACTTTTTTATAAAAGCTCTTTACAAGCTGATAAGATATCCCTACCTTTATAGTAATAAATAGCTGTAGGATTTTATGAACATTCCATTAGTACATCTAACCCTTTTATCTTTATTGATTTGGAGCTGCGGTGCAGCAGATCCGGATCTAAAGATTTTGCAAGAGTTTGATCAATTGCATCCAGAAACTCAGAAATTTTTTGATCGGGATGCCAAGATGCAATGTGCTTGTTTGAAAGAGAATCAAGCCATGTTGGAAAAGTTATTAAGTACTAGCCAAGGTTTTGTCGATTCTATTCGGGCTGGTCAACTTTCTATTGAATCGGAGGAGGTTGCTTTACGCATAGAGCAAGAAATTTACACGGTTGCGGCATCCTACAACAATTGTGTGTCTGACTCTCCGCAACCTGATCCCGAAGTTATGCATCAGGTACAGGAAGATATGCGCTCTTTTTCAGGAGCTTCTGAACCAGGGGGAACGAGTCATAATAAGATGGTGCAATTCAACAATGCCTTGATGCGTAAGCACTGTGCAGAGCTTCAGCCTTTGGCTATACAATTTAATGAATTGACACAGGTTGTTTCTTCTGGTATTCAATAATTCTTTAGCCCATGCGTCTTCCCTTAGTTTCTTTTGTCTTTCTATCACTTGCTCTTGTCATTTTTTCCTGCCAAGCTGATCCTACTAGCTCTCATCCGCTCATTTCTCAAATGGAGGATCGAACGAAAAGTACTTTGGATAAGAGCACCTATCAGATCTGTCAGTGTTTGTATGAGCATCCTACAAAGGAGATGCTTAAAACGGCTAAGGATATTATTACTGCACAGGATAACCAACAAAAAGGAATCGAAAATTATCATCTGCTTCAACCTGTATTGAGTGGAATGAAGGAGTTGAAGGCCTGCATGGAGGGCACGGGTATCAACGCAGCAGATAACGTGGTCTTGCAAAGGGATTTAAAAAAACTTCTAAGTAGTGATGCCAAAGAGGCCGAGGCTCAAAAGTTAGACATCACAGTTTCTTTTCTAAAGAAAAATTGCCCTGGGCATAGTCGCTTGTATGCTGATTTTATAAATACGGTTCAGCTATTGAGAGATGTTTTGGCTACTAATTAACTCCTCATCTTCCCCCTGATCATCTTTATCGTACTCAAACGGCATGATTTTCGTTCTTATAAATTATACAACCCGTGTATGATCATGGGATTTTTTCACATCCAATAATCTAAATTTATGAAATTATTTTTTTCAGTAGCCTGGGCGCTGTTGATCGGTCTAGGTACGAGTAGTCTATTAGCACAATCTTCTGATGTTGTGGAAATCAAGTACAAAGACCTTAGCAAGGAAGCTAAAAAGGCTTTAAAGACCTTATCTACAGACCTTTGCGCTTGTTTGGAAGAGCATGGTGATGGACTCAAAACGATGACTGATGCTATGAAACCTTTGCTTGAAAAAGATGAGGTAGACCCTATGGAAATGATGGGGGTGATGATGGCATCTGCGGCAGATATGGAAGGCTTCAATAGCTGTATGAATGAAGCTGAGCCCAACAAAGACATGGAGCAGGTTTTGGACAAAGAGTTGGAAAAGCTTGCTGCTGGTAAAGAACTGAGCAATGAAGAAAAAACCTTAATGCAAATGCAAATGCTTAATTTAGGTTTGGAAAAGAATTGCAAAAAGCAACAACCTGTTTTTGATGATTTTATGAAAACAATGATCGGTATTCAGACCATGATGGAATCGGCAACACCTGATGATTTTGAGGAGCCTGGCATGGAGATCGATGAAGATTAACACGCTATGCTAATATTCATGAGAAAGACGCTAGATTGCAATTCAGTCTAGCGTCTTTTTTAATAGGAGGTTATTTTAGGCTTTACTTTGTGGTTTTAGAAACAAACTCCAAGCCTTTTTTACCTACGGCATACACTTCATGAGTAGTTTCTTTCAGATCCCCTCCCTTTTCTTTAAAATTTTGGGTACGGAAAACCACTTCTTTTCCACTAAAATTAATATCTCCCTTTCGATAATAAGCATCATCTCCACTCATGGTCAGATAGCTCATGGAAGATCCAGGGATTTCAGCACCTGATTTTTTTCGAAAAGCAATACTATTGACAGTGATGAGATCTACCTCATGTTTAGTTGGAGCAGGGCTTTGGTCGGCATAAAAAAGAATGACGGCTTTTTTAGTCTCGATCTTTCCGATAGGATAAATTTTTATGGTGATGTCTCGATGCCTCAAGGGAATATTGTACTCACCCGGAATGCGTGTTGCTTTATCGGGCAAGGCTCGAAGGTCATCATTGGTCACCGAGCTGGGTAAGGTTGGAAATAGGTCGTAGAGTGCTTCTGTAGCTTGCCCATAACTGATTTGTACAACGAGGAAAGCAAGCAAAAACAAAGTTGGCGTTTTCATACTTTAGATTTTGGTTTATGAAGTTATTTAATCGGAATATAGACTTCAAAAACAGTACCCTTTTCTAATTCACTTCTAAAATCAATACTTCCCCCCATTAAATCCAAGTAGCGTTTAACAATAGTAAGCCCTAGACCCGTACCTTGAATATTGGTTGCATTGCCAGCTCGGAAAAATCGCTGAAACATGTGTACCTTATCTGCTTCGGGAATACCGATACCATGGTCTTCTACCTCAATCTTGATCCTATCCCGTACCTCGATACGCAAATCTACATCTTCCCCATTCGGAGAATATTTGATGGCATTAGAAAGTAGGTTGATCAATACATTTTTAAGAAGGTGTTTGTCTAGTTTCACCTTAGGGCAGCCTTCAAACTGAAAGTTGATACTTTGCTGTGGGCGAAGGACTGGAGCCATATCATCTACAATTTCACGCACACATTCCATTAGCTCAATCCTGGCATTATTTCGGTGCACGCTACCCGACTCAATTTTCTCTAAAGACAAAAAATCGTTGAGGATATTTGTCAGATTATCTACAGCCGACTTGATCCGATCGATATGCTTTTTGCGCTTGGCTTGATGCTCTGTGCTAGTATAACGTTCAATTAAAGAGGCTGAGGATAAGATGGAGGTGAGTGGTGTTTTGAACTCATGCGAAGCCATCGACACGAAACGAGATTTAAGTTCACTCAACTCCCGTTCTTTTGCTAAGATGGATTTGAGTTCCTCATGAGCAGAAGCCAATTCGGTAGTTCGTTCTTTCACCTTTTGCTCCAAACCAATATTGAGTTGACGAAGCTCCTCCTCTTTTGCACGTAATTTTCGTATCGTCTTATATTGTTGAATCGCATAACGGATAGATCGGTCTAAGAGCTCAGGAGTAAGGTCCGACTTGACTAAAAAATCGGCTGCTCCAGCTTCCATAGCCTCTAGATCTAGCTCGCGATCCCCCAAGCCCGTGAGTAGGATCAAGGGTGCATAGAGCTGCTCTTGCATCATTTTTTTGAGCAATTCCAAACCATTTTCACGCCCAAGTCGATAATCCAATAGATAAACATCATAGGCGTGGCGCTCGATTGCCATTAGACCAGCTTCGTAGGAGGCAGCCCAATCCAATTCATACATTTTTCCAGGAATCTCACTAATCGTATCTTCTGTTAAAATATAATCATCCTCATCATCTTCTATCAGTAGTACTTTTATAACTTTTTTCATAGACAAAAGGATTATTAACCACAGATTAGGGTTGCTACAGCATTATAGATCTGACTATGGTTTAGTCACTTGGAGGAATCGAAACAATTTCAAACCAGTATTTTCCTAAATTCTGGACAATCTCTACCAAACCCGCAAAGGTAACAGGTTTGGTAATATAAGAGTTCACTCCAAGATCATAAGTACGCAGAATATCTTCCTCTGCTTTAGAGGTGGTTAGTACGACAATAGGAATCTTTCTAAATTCTGCATTAGCCCTGATTTCGGCTAAGACCTCTCGACCATCCTTTTTAGGCATGTTGAGATCCAGAAGAATCAGTCCGGGGCGGGGGAATTTTGCAGCATCTTCAAAACGGCCACGATGATATAAATAATCCATAACTTCCTCTCCATTTTCAACAAAATGAAGGGGATTTGTCAAACGGCTCTCTTCCATTGCATCCTCCACCAACATTCTATCCTCCTCATCATCATCTGCGATAAGAATAGGAATGGTGTAGTTTTTTTGTGACATGATTTTGTAATACATTTTAATGTTTTAATGCTAAAGTTACGATAAAGGTGGCTCCTTGGTTAGGTACTGCTACGGCATCAATATCGCCACCATGTCTTGTTGCAATACGCTTACAAATAGCCAAGCCAATTCCAGAGCCTTCGTATTTTCGACCTTCGAGTCTCTGGAAGATTTGAAAAATTTTATCTTTATAATCTTCGTTGAAGCCAATGCCATTGTCTTTGACCATAATTTTGGCCACTATTTCACCACTCACCCCATTGACATAAGACTTACGCTCTAAAGTTTTGGCTTGTACTTGGATAAAGGGCGGCTGTCCTTCTTTTCTAAACTTGATGGCATTTCCAATTAGGTTTTGAAAAAGTTGCCGCATTTGCACGGGCTCAGCTTCTATGATGGGGAGCTCATCTACTTCAATGCGGGCTTTACTTTCTTCAATGGCAAAATCTAGATCTTCCAATACCCCCGCCACAATTTCGTTAAGGTTTACTTCTTCGAAGGGTCGAGCATGAGTAGAGACCCTAGAGAATTGGAGCAGATCGCTGATGAGGCGTTGCATTCGTTCTGCGGCGTTCACCATACGCTCTAGGTAGTCCCGTCCTTTTTCAGATAGCTTATCTGCTTCTTTAGCATAGAGTCGGTCTCCAAAAGCACGGATTTTGCGTAGTGGCTCTTGCAGATCATGAGAGGAAACATAGGCAAAATCCTGCAACTCTAAGTTGGAACGCTCCAATTCTTTAGCATAACGCCTTACCTTTTCTTCTGCTGCCTTTTGGGCAGAAAGGTCGTGTAAAATCCCCGTGTAGGTCGTTTGATTACTCAACTCTACCTCACTAACACTGAGATGTATAGGAAAGGTAGTTCCATCTTTGCGCCTTCCCAGTACCTCTCGCCCCGAGCCAATAATTTTAGGCTGACGTGAATGCTGATAATTCTCTAAATACTGATCGTGATCTGAGTGATAGGGCTCTGGCATCAGCATACTCACATTTTCGCCAATCATCTCAAACTCCTCATAGCCAAATAAACGAGCTGCAGAAGGGTTAGTGGTAAGGATACGGCCTCTATGATCAATGGCAATAATACCATCCACTGCGGTATTGATAATCGCATCAAGCCTCGATTCCTTGTCTTTCCAAGACAAGATGTCTACACTCTTGATTACTGGAGTTTGAATGTAAATTACATAATGATCCTCCTCTTCTAAATCAATTACATTCACCTCGATATCTTTCAGATCACCTCCTTTACGTTTGAGTAAAACGTGCTGTTTGGCTTCAGTATCTAAATGGATAGAGGTAAAAAGAAAATGAAAAGGCTTGCCGATCAAGTCCTCTTTTTCATAATCAGAACAGGATAGGACTTGATTATTGACCTCAAGGATGTTGTAGCTTTGTTTGTCAATGACTAATAGACCGATAGGGAGATGCTTATAAAGCTGCTGTAGACGCATAAGGTGATTATATATAATAGCTGCAAATCACAGCATTGAAATGCTTAAATTGAGTATTCATTTTTTCAAAATACAACATATTTGAAAATATACATCTATTCTAAACATTTTAAATAAAATGTGAAGACTCCAAATGGAGTCTAGCATAATTCTTGAGCTCTAGATGAACCAAAAGGAAGGAGATTTATTAATTAGGTATAAAGTAGTTTTTAAACAAAAAACATATTCTTAGCCATTTCATAGCAACATCAAACAATACTTCATAATACTAACCGAGCTTATTGATAGCATTTAGTTAGCGGCGCTAAAATAAACAAATGTCTGAAAATCTACCCTACCAAAGTCTTTAAAATTTGTAACTATCCAAACTTTTGAACCCTTTAACTTTGACCATCAAGTGCTTCAAAAGAACCCTGACTCAAAAACACAATATCCGCACATATTTATATAAAGATATGAAATTTATTTTATTTTTTAGACATTAGTTCCCCTTTTCAAAAACTATGGTCTTTGAAAGTATACATCATCTTTGTTGTTTGAGTACAAAACACAGCATTGTATTGATGAGACTAAACACCTTGATTTTATTATGGATTCTCTTAGAAATATCCTTTGGGTTAAATTTTGCTCTTTTTTCGCAAAAGCTCTTCAATATTTACTCATATAGCTTCCTTTACAGCTCTTGAGCTATGCCTATGCAGGCCAATCTTTCATCCTTTTGCATAAAAACCACTAAAATGTTCCAACCAAAACCGTTTTTAATACAGTTTCTAAGGGCTAATGTAGCAGAAAATCTCCCACTCTCATTCTTTCAGCATAAAATAGCTTGATATATGGAAACTCTTAACAACTTAGCATTTTTCCCACTTGCTTTATTTAAAATGCCAGGAGAAACGATTGAATTACACATTTTTGAAAATAAATATCGCCAATTGGTTCGCGAGTTATTAGATCAGGAAATTGAATATTTTGGTATTCCAGCAAGCTTTGCCCATGGGCAGCATGGATCCATGGGTGGTCTTGCTCGGATTCAAAAGGTGCATCGTAGTTATCCTGATGGGCGTTATGACATTCGGGTAGAAATTATTGACTTGATCGAAATTCTCAATTTTGAAGATCGGCTTGGAGAAAAGCTCTATGCTGGTGGTGATGCAAAACGCCTACATTTCAAAGCAACAGTAATTGAATCTGCTCAACTCATTTTTCTATACAACGAGCTAGCTACACTTTATCCTGGGGTTTTCAAAAAAACAGTAGATGCAATGAGCTCTGACCTTGACCTACTCAACGCTCTACCGATCTCAGATTTGGAAAAACTCACCTATGCAAAGCTCCCTAATCTTGGCTCCCTAAGGGAGAATTTTCTACGCTATCAACTTCAACGGCTCAGAGTTATTTTGCTACAGGAGGCTGCTGTGTACAAAGGCATTTGCTTCAACTAGCGTATGAGTAGCTCCAATCTACTGGATACATTGGCTCCAAGACTTTTGCAACTTGATTCGGTCTACAGTATTTTTTTTTGTAAATAAATTTTAGCATCTTTTGTAGCTTTACAATGAAGTTGTTTAAAAACTATCCTTTAGATGAAATTTAGCTCTTTTCTCCTCTAATTTCATTAAAATCTCCTCAGGTAGCTAAGGCTATCCTCGTCAATTTTGCTTCATTAGAGTAAAAAATAGCTAAAATTTCAAGACTAAATACAATTTTTAAACAACTTCAATACTTTACAGCAACAAATACCAAAAGAGATGCTAAATTTAATTGAGTATAATGAGCAGATGCAACGCCAGATAGAAGGCCCTTATGCTCAACTTCAAGCACAAATTCTACCCCCAAGTAGTGATCGTATTCAGTGGCTTGACATCAACCTGGAAAGTACCCAAACCTTAGAGGATATTTCCAAACATTTTCAACTGCATCCCCTTACGGTAGAAGATATAGAAGACACTTATGACCTGCCTAAGTTTGAAGCCTTTGAAAATTACATTTTTATGACCATCAAGATGCTACGACTCGATGCACAAGAAGAGCTTGAGGTAGAACATCTTAGCTTTATTATTGGAAAAAACTACCTCATTACCTTTCAGCAAACGCCAGGAGATGTTTTTGAAGAAGTGCGTCAGCGCATTACACACAATAAAGGCTATGTGCGCAAGCGAAAGGCAGACTATCTATTTACGCGTCTTATTGATGCTATTGTAGATCACTATGGCTACACTTTGGAGCATATCCGAGATCATATTACACAGCTAGAGCTCAACATTCTAAATGGCAATAGTTCAAGTGAAAGCATCATCAAAGAAATCTTGTCGGTCAAAAAGGAATTGCAACTGATTCGCTCTTTTATGCTGCCCCTGCGGGATATTCTCACCCGCCTTAAAAATGGTTCAAATCAGCATTTTCATAAGTCGAGTACTGCTTACCTCACCGACATTCAGGATCATCTGCTCTATCAAATCACTTCCTTTGAAACCTTTCGAGAAATGTTGAAGGACCTTTTGGATTTGCACAATACACAGATGAATAATGATATGAACCGAGTAATGAAGACCCTTACGGTAATTTCGGCACTTTTTATTCCCCTCACTTTTTTTACTGGATTGTATGGAATGAATTTTAAACATATGCCTGAACTAGAATGGCCTTGGGCCTATCCTACACTTTTAGGGATAATGGCTTTCATTACTGTTGTTCAGATTATTTATATGCGTTGGAAGCGTTGGTTTTAGGGAACTATCGTTTAGATATTTTGTTATGACTAATGGATTTTTGACGACTACATTTGAATCGTTTTACCTCCTTAGTTCTTTTTTTTAAATGCTTGGTTGCACGACCTTGGACTCTTTTTCGCCAACGCCGAAAGCTTTGAGCCTTCATTTCTCGACGCATGAGCTGAATGACCTCTTTTTCCGATAGTCCAAATTGGAATTCGATAGCAGCAAAGGGTGTTCGATCTTCCCAAGCCATTTCAATAATTCGGTCAATATCTTGTACTGTTAGTTTTTTATCCATATTCAAAAAACACCTACTCACAAAAATAGTTTATGCCGATCCTATTTCAAATTCTTCGTTGGTTGTTCTTTGCCATTTTAGTAGTAGCACTTAGTCAAAATTTTTTTCTGCCGAGTCACTATGCTTTACTGATTCGTTACCTTAGTATTTTTAGTTCCCTTTATTTTTTCTGGGCAATACTCACCCTTTGTTTACAGATTTTTGCCTACATCTACAGAAAACGTAAAAAACTCCCCACACAACAACACGACAATATCATTGCTGGCTTACAAAACATCTATTTCTTAGTGATGGCAATAGCCATTTTAATTGCTTTCCTAAGTTTATTTGGTATAGAAATAAGTAGCCTACTGACCTCCATTAGTATATTTGCTGCGGCGATAGCTATTTTGAGTAAAGACTATGTTTCTAATATTATTAGTGGAATGTTGATTGCCTTTTCTAATGAAATCAGTCTAGGCGACAATGTAAGAATATCGAATTACAGAGGTAAGGTGATGGATA
Source organism: uncultured Saprospiraceae bacterium (assembly GCA_964580485.1). Taxonomy (GTDB): domain Bacteria; phylum Bacteroidota; class Bacteroidia; order Chitinophagales; family Saprospiraceae; genus Saprospira. The sequence goes on from CAZOLU010000018.1 coordinate 12,844, forward strand.
TTACCCTTTCCAAATTCATCCTACTTAATGAGAATGATGATTTAATCTTTATTCCCAACAACACTGTTTTTTCTAATGAAGTCATTAACTATACAAAAAGGGATATAAAGAAGACCAACATTGAATTTCAGATGAATTTGAATTATATCAAAAGTATTCCTGAATTAGAAGCAGATCTCACCCAAGCCATTTCCAATTATCACTATCAGATTCAGCCCGATAGCTTCAACCTAAGAGTCGAGGACATCAAAAAAGATGAGATTAGTATGGTGTTTCAGTATATACTCAATGAACCTAACCGAGAGTTGGAAAGAGATATCAGGAAGATAATGGTACGCCATATTGTACACATCATCAAGGAGCATCAAGCCCGCATATAAGTCATTAGAGGCTGACCATTCCAGAAAAATAGAGATACGCCACACAAGCCAATACCACAACAGCAACTGCCAAAATACTGCCCATACAACCTCCACCAGAAGCTCTAGGATCTTGTCGAGCAGGAACAAGTTTTTCTGCGCCTTCTGTTTCCACTACTTCTTCTCCCTGCTCATAGGGGGTATTACTGATATCCAGAAGGTCCAGGGGCATTCTTGCAACGGTTGAGGGTAGACTTTGTAATTCACTAGAGTCGAGCTTGAGTTGCTTGAGCCTAGACAAATTGACAAGGCTAGCAGGTACCGTAGTCAATGGATTTGTCGATAGGTTTAAGATTTGTAAAGCGGTCATCTGTCCAATCTCCTCTCCTAGTTCAGTAAGATGATTGAGGGGTAGGGATAGGATTTTAAGCTGCTTGAGCTGCCCTAAGCTGACAGGTAATAACTCCAATCGATTGCGATCTAGCATCAAGACCTCAAGCTTACTCAACTGCCCTAGACTCTCAGGCAAACTTTCCAGTTGATTCCCTTGCAAATATAGTGCTTTGAGTGTAATTAGATGTCCTAGGTTATCTGGTAGAACAGTGAGGTTGTTGCCTTCTAATTGCAATTCGGTCAATTGCTGGAGTTGTCCTAAGCTCTCGGGCAAATCACTCAATTGGTTGCCCAAAAGCTGCAATTGGCGCAGTTGACTAAGGGCTCCTATTCGTTCAGGCAGACTACTGAGCTGACAATCTTGGAGATGCAGGCTTTCTAGCTGCTCTAGTTCAACGATACTGTCTGGAAGACTTTGCAGAGGGTTATTGCCTAATTTTAGGCGTTGAAGTTGTACAAGCTGCCCAAATTCTTCGGGTAGATTTTCAATTTGATTATCAGCGGCATTTAGATAAAGTAAACTTGATAACTGCGCTATATGCTTAGGCAATCGTTTCAGCTGATTTTGTTCAACATTTAGTTCTTCCAGTTTTTGCAACTGCACTAATGTTCTTGGCAATTGCTTGAGCTGGTTATTTCCTAAATGCAATACTCTCAGCTTAGACCATTCTCCAATCCAGTCGGGGAGTTCCTCTAGCTGATTACTACTAAGATCTAGCTCTTGAAGCTGTGGTAGTAACCTGAGTACGGGGGGGAGCTGCTCCAAGTCCATTTGAGCAAGGTTTAGCGTACTAGTAGCATAAACCCCTGCAATAGCTTCAAACGATGAAGCACCTACGGCAGGCTCTACATACGCACACAACTGGCTGTACTCTTCCTCCCAAGGTCTTAGATCAAAGCCTTGTACTTCAGCTCTTAGCAAAGCCATGTCTACTAACTCAGGTTTCCCTGAACGAAGATGTTGCCACAACTGATCTGTCAGTTCCTTCATAAGGGTACTCAAATTTGCTGGTCATTCAGAACCTCAAAATTAGTGATTCTTTCCTTGCTTTGCAAGCAAATACAGTTTGTTCTAGTTTTTTTTATTTTTCAGGCGCAGTTGATAAAGGCGTGCTTTGCCTAAAGGGCTTCGCTCATCAGACAGATACAAGTCTTTGTTGGTCTTAAATACAATTGCTTCTTTTTGGGTAAATGCCAAACGATAGTTGCGTTGATACTTGGCCTGAAAAAAGTTGCTGCCTTCAAAATCTTTAAATATGCGCAAGCGCCCCATACTCAACAAAGCCAATGTTTTTCCATCTGGGCTAATGGCTGCGCTAGTAATAGACTTTCGGAATTTGCCCTGCTTGATTTTAAAGCTGTCTTGGAGTACGGCTTCGTAGTTGCCTGGCTTCTGTGGCAGGCGATAGAGTTTGATGTAGCCATTATTAGGTTTTGTTCGGTTTTTGGTAAACAGATAAAGGGAATCGCCCCAAGCAATCATAGCTTCTACATCAAAGTGTCTAAAATTAAGACTAGGAGGAAATTGCTTTTGATCGGGATAGTGGAAATTTATTTTTTCAGGAAGCCACTCATGGGTAGAAAGACTATTGGGATTGGGGATTTTATAAATACACAGATCCTGACGCTGATTTCGGTTATTCCCAAAATCTCCAATAAATAAGTTTTGGTTTGCCGATACTGCCAAGTCTTCCCAATCTATATTTTTCGCATCAAGTAAACGTAGTTCCCGAAAGACCCCCTGCCTAGGATGGTAGGCATAAAGTATGGGATCATCACCACTATCATTATGCAACCAAATCGTATCTTCCAAATAGGCCATACCTGAATTTTCATTCAATTGTAATGGGAGTCGAGCGATTCGCTCAAGGCGATAACATCCCGACAAAAGTAAAACAAAGATGATACTGGCTACATATATTAAATTAGGGCTCATTTCAAACTTTTAAAAACCTCTTCTTGAGCGGCGAGGATAGAGCTAGACTGTAGGTACCCTTCATTTTCCAGGCGTTGATGATAACGCTTCATTTGCTCGATCAAGGGGGAATGTCCTAGCTGTGTTTCCATGGCTTTATACGCTGCTTTAAATTCGGGTACTAAGGTTTTGTTTTGGGGATGAAAAGCAGGACTAGCCACAGTACCTCGCAATAAGACGGATAGATAACTGAGGCGTTTTTCTTTGATCTCTTCCAACATGGGGAAATAAGGATGTTGTATCAAATATTTATCCCAAAAAACAGTGTAAGACGCCAACTCGATAGGGTCTAGTACAATTCGATCTCCCTCCAAAACAGGATAGTTGACCTCTAGTGCCATCTGCTCCAAGTATGCTTGGGCTGGAGGAGATACTAAACGGAAAATTCGTCGCATAAGTACATCTACATCGGGAATTACCCGCAAGCGTTTTTCGGAGGTCAAGCCAAAACCAATGGCATTTTGATTCAAATTTTTACACAAGGCATCCACCTGCATATTGGCAGAGCCATAACGCTCAATCTCATCTGCCATATACTGGTAGTCTGCTAGGCGTACCTTTGTTTTCCAGTGTTGATATACGTTGTCATAGAACCGCATCAGCTCCGCGAAAGCTGCATCTGCCGTACCATCTACTTGTTTTGGGAAAATAGATTCGTAATAGGCAATGGCTCGGTCCATCGCATTGGAGCTATGAACTGGAATAGCCCCAATGAAACTTTTAAAACGACTCAACAAAGCTGTGTTGATTTCTGGTGCTTTTTTTACAACAGTAGTTGTATTAACTTTTTCCCCACTGATTTTTGCCCTTGCCTTGGCATCTTCTCTCAATGCCTGAATTCTACGATTTTCATCCTCCTCTAGAAAAGCGACACAGCCACCATATACCCAGCCCTCATTTCCTGCATCGGTTTTTACCTTATACCAAGGCTCCTGATACTCTCGTCTATTCATCTCGACCAAAGTCCTAAAACTAGTACTATCTTTAAGATATTCAATAA